>JAJTHR010000221.1 GCA_021298935.1 Parachlamydia sp.
ACAAGCATTACTGAAGCGGCCAAACGCAGCGTCCCTTTCAAATATGGTGATCAAATAAATGGTCCCACACACAATGTCATTTTTGAAATCGACTCAACAGAGGCAAATGGGGTACTAATGTATGGTCGAAACGAATGTCTGATTGACTGCTACTCAAATTTTCGATTTACAGATTCCCGTCTCACCTCATCGGGTGTAGTGGTTTCTTTGAAATTGCTGCCTAAAGAAAATCCCATTCAGGCAACAAATTGGGGAGGATCGACTTCGTGGAGTAAATTTGTGGAAGTAAGAGGTATGAAGGTAAGAAGTCGAGAGTGCGGCTCGGAAAATCTTGCCAGAATGATAATGCATATTATAGAAGCATGTGGAAGGCATTCCACACCTGTTAATCAAATTTCTTTTCAACCTACAAATGCATATAAACAACTTCTTCCCCTCTATCTGGCCATCAAACAAAAAATAAACAAGAATTCAGCAAACCCAGCTGAGCAGCCAGAAAATTTCAGTCTGCTTCCGCAAGAGCTGATCAATGAAATATTTAAGAACGCTATCTTAAGTATAGAAGATAAAAAGTATAGAAGATAAAAAGTAATTCGCAAAAAGGGACGCAAAATTGGGCTGTGTTCAGATATTCGACCAGTTACCAGCCAACAGCCAGAGCCGGTATCGAAAAATTGGACAGGTGACTTAGTTACAAAAATCTGCTATAATCAACAGATTATTAGGAGATTATATGAAGCGAAGGCAGTTCGGTTCGGAACTCAAAAAAAAGATTGCTATTGAGGCAATTAGAGAACAACGAACGATTAATGAGATTGCCAATGAACACCAAGTTCATCCGGCTCAGATAAGGAAATGGAAAAAAGAACTTCTAGATGGAGCAACTTCCATCTTTGAAGACCCAAGAAGACGAGACAGTGACTTGAAGCGCCAAGAGCAACAAGAAAGTGTTCTTCAACAGAAAGTAGGGCAACTGATCATTGAGAATGATTGGCTTAAAAAAAAACTAGGTCTTTAACCACTTCCGAAAAAAGAGCACTGATCGAATCGGATCACCCTCGTATATCCATTTCGAGACAGTGCTCTTTGGTTGATTTACCTCGCTCATGCTATTACTATGAGCCTTGCCAAGTAAATAAAGAAGACCTTTTCCTAATGCGTTTGATGGATGAGCAATATACCAATCATCCTTCATCTGGTAGTCGAACAATGAAGGGTATTTTGTTGAATAATGGTTTTGACATTGGCAGGAATAGAATTCGTCGATTGATGCAAGTGATGGGATTGGTTGCGGTTTATCCTAAACCAAGAACAACCTTGATTTCTCAAGGACACAAAAAATATCCATATTTACTTCGAAATATTATCATAGATAGACCGAACCAGGTTTGGTGCATGGATATTACCTACCTGCGGATGAAAAATACTTACATGTATTTGACAGCAGTGATGGATTGGTATAGCCGATGTGTTTTGGGATGGCGCTTATCAAATACAATGGATTGTTCATTCTGCCTAGAGGCGGTTGAGGAGGCTCTTAATTATGGAAAGCCAGATATCTTTAATACAGATCAAGGAGTGCAATTCACGTGTGCGGAATTTACATCTACACTCGAAAATTTGGGTATTAAAATAAGCATGGATGGCAAGGGGAGATGGGTGGACAACGTATTAATAGAGCGTCTTTGGAGAAGTGTAAAGTATGAACTCATCTACCTGAAGGAGTATGAAAATGGCTCACACCTATTCAAGGAATTAGATGAATATTTTGAATATTATAATCAGAGGCGACCTCACCAGTCATTCGATTTCAGGACACCCTCACAAATGTACCAGCCATTATTAAGGTGTGTCTCATAATATAATGGGGGGCTCTGCCCCCCAAATCCCCCCGGCAAAAACAAACAACTCTCCCCACCTCTCTCTCATTCTGGTAACCGGATGCGTTGCTCTCACATTATTATAGAAGTTGTTTAGTATGGACAATAAAGGAAAATTGCGAAAAAATGATACCGCAAAAAACAAACAGCTCTCGTACATCGATCGAAACATGACGGTTATACGGAAGTGTTTGCTAGAGGGAGCGAAAGCTCCCTTCTTTCAGAAGGGAATTTGCCTGAAATCAAAAATTCAAGTGGATTCAAAAAAAATATAGGGTAGGTTTTGTAACTAAGATTTGCATCATTTTTGTCCAATCAATCGATACCACCTCACACGTCATATTTTTGGTGCTGAACCTTCTGATTCTGAAGTTCATGAGTTTGTTCTAAAGCATTATGTAGAGCTAAAATTTGGAGAAGCTAAAGAAATCACCATTCAAATTCAGCGAATGAACCCAAAAAGAGTGCAGCGCGAAGTCCGCCGAGAAATGGAAAAAATGAGGTAAGCATCAAAGCCCTCAACTTTAGCACAAGATTAAATGCGAGAATAGATTGAGAAGAAAAAGAAAGAGAAAAAAGTATAAGCAGTGCTGAGAAACAGGCTAGTAAAGATGAGCAATTTTCCCTCAAACAAGAAAAACGAAAGGAAAAACATCGTGGTCATTGAATTAAAGGACAATGTTCTTTCAAAGAACGTTCATCCGGATTTGCTATCAGCTGAAGACCTTATCTATAAGCCATCTGGGCTTATCCTTCAGAATCTGAAGATAGAGGTTGAGAGTGAAGATTACGGAGCTGCCGAATTCTCCATAAATCACCATTCTGTCAAATTTCGCGTAGGGAAGATCACCCCGACAAAAATGGGACAATTTGTCACTTTTTGGAAACGCTTAGGTAAAGGTCCTATTATGCCCTATGACTTTAACGATTCTTTTGATTTCCTTGTAGTAAGTGTGCGTGCTGAAAATCATTTTGGCCAATTTATTTTTCCAAAAGCTGTAATCTGCGAAAAAGGAATTGTATCTTGCAATGGAAAGGAAGGTAAAAGAGCTATGCGTATTTATCCTCCTTGGGATAGAGCTGAAAATTCTCAAGCTACGAAAACGCAAGCCTGGCAATTACAATATTTTATTAAATTCTCTGAGAGTATTATTGATTTCCCACGCATGAGATATTTATTTAATATCGCTTAGCGGTTAAGTAGGCCATCTCTTTTGCTAATTCTAGCCCTTCCTTTGCCAAATACTTCCATCATTGTTCTTTGCCCTGTGGAAGATTTCTTTCATAAGAGTTGAGCCTACGCCTTTTCCAGTCCACTCATGATGACAATAGAAACAATCAATATGACCATTTTGCTCAAACTCAACAAATCCAACGATTTCATCTCCGACAGTAGCAATGATTGGTTTGGTTCTAGGGAATTTTTTTGCCTACCCTTCTGTGTTTTCTAAGCTTGATTTTGGAGCCCAAACGTCAACTTGTTCTTTCGTGTAGTGTTGAATATTGATTCGATGAATGGTGTTGTAATAGATGTTTGCAAGAGCTTGAACATCTTCTGGTTGATACTCTCGAATGCATATTTCGGTTTTCATAGGCTCTCGTCAGTTTTGAATGCAATGTCTACTACGCCTTGAGGTTCAAACATAGCTACGAAATGTTTATACATTTCTATCCTGTTTTTGCCTCCAGCTGTGGTTAAAAGCAGCGCCTGGCTATATATAGCAATATCTTCTACAATTCGTTCGTATCGATAATAGGCTAAGCTTATTGGATTAATTTCCGTTTTTCCATAGCCCTTATAGAAAAGCTTTTCCTCAAGCGGCTTATTCCAAACATTCCCAACGCCACCTGCTATAAACATGAGGTCACGCTCTTTTGGCGCCATGATGGGTTCATCCCAATCTACTATGTAGATGTCTGAGTATTCATGGATTAGCACATTGCCACCATGAATATCGGAATGACACAATACAAAATTAGGCGAGTGATTCTGAAGTTTTTTTCCTAGCTGTTCGGCGCGATCTACCAGCCGACGAATATCTGGCATAGTTTGCTTCATGAATTTTTGTAGTTTTAAGCCCATCACATCAGCGATTGGATCGCCTTCAATATGAGGATAGATTGACCGAAGAGCATCACGCCATTTTGGTGAATAATCCTCTCGTCTGATGCTGTGTTGAAGAGAGGATGGTACTTCAACCTCATGAACTAGCTTCAGTGCTTTGCTAAACTTAATCCATTGATCCTCTGTTAGACTACGACTGAACCCATCCTGCCCTTCAACAAACGGGTATACAATAAGAGTAAAATCATCAATCGGCTGGGTAGACTTACCATGAATTGTTTTAATAGGGGGAATGATCTGATTTATTCCTGCTCGCTGGAGTAGCTCTACTATTTCAACGTAAGCGTCAAAACTAGCCATATACCATGGCATAGAAAAAGCTGTTATTTTACAGGTATCAAAGGCGAGATGCGGCCCACTGATCGGGTAGAAGCTCGTAAAGCTTGCTAGAATTATGGCTCATAAGACGGCGCATGATA
>JAJTHR010000204.1 GCA_021298935.1 Parachlamydia sp.
CCAGTCATTGCAAACAGCCGTGAAGAACTGAACATGATTAAGCTCCAATTTCATGCTTAAAAATAATGCGAAAATTAAAAATAAGATATTTGAGAATAAGATTGTTGGTCGGGAGACCAACAATAACTAAAAACTAAAAGTTACTTGCCAACAACAACGAAGGAGTGATCCTCTGGTTTCGTTGAGTTGATTAATCGGTTTTTGATAAACCCTTTGTAGGCTGTCTGCTTTTGACTGGAAATTAGCACGGATGGAATCTACTTTGTGAAGGGCTGCCGTTGTTGTGCTATCTCCCGGTATTTGCAGAGTATCTATGTTAACCAGATAAGAAGAATTGAGGGAATCTATTTTAGTGATTGCTGCTTTTACGCTCTTCGTACCGTTGGTTGGCAATTGAAGATTAGTTGATGGTAGTTGGGAAAAAGCCATGTGGCCTACGGCCCATAAAATGACAAAAAGAAGCGGTTTCTTCACAGCTTAAAGGTAGCGAAAGCAGAATACAGCTAAGCTATTTCTCTAGGAAAAAAGATGTTTGTCCCTTGAAAAATTGAAGCTGATGCTCTACGTATTTGAACGCGCGCCAGCCTACTCTATTTTGCCAACTCCTTCGCAGCGTACGCGGAAATGCAAGCCTTCGGTGTGGCCATTGTTGACCAAGTAGCCCAAAATGGTTAGTCCAATTTAGGGGGGAACCAAAAAAAATGATTTGAAAACGCTAGCTATTTTTCTCAAAAGAGTTTCTAAATTTGAACAAGTTCCAATATGCTTAAAAAGCTATGACCACTCAATTAACCTGTTACTTATGTGACGGTACTGGCTCTGCTAATAATCCGGCAACGTTTTACAATGAAGGAGAAGCCCCCCAAGTAAGTATCAATTGTGAATGGTGCAAAGGCAAAGGGTATCTTGAGGTGGAAAGCCCAATTGGTATTAGGGTTTCTGTATTAGTGGCCAAGAAGATCAAAAATATGTTCCCTCAGTTTAGGTCTTGGGAAGAAGTTTATCCTGTCATAGTTACAAACATCTCTAGTGCCGTGTATCAGCAATCAGTGGGTGGTTTCTCGTTCGAAAAAGACACGGTTTTCTCTGAAGACGTTTTGCCTATTGATGCAACGCTTGAAAGATGGATTGAAAAGGGCAGCTACCTCGAAGAAGCAAAAACCATTTTGGGGATTAAGGATTAAAAACAAAACCCAGCGATTAGGCTGGGTTTTAAAATTTTCAGTCTCCCTGCTGATACCATTGGTAGCTTATACCGTCCCAGTAAATCAGCCCACTCGAGGATTCCAGTTTTGTAATCAAGATAGCTTCCCCTATCAACTTTATTTTTTTTGACTCACCAACTCCAAGCTCGACATCTTTCTTGCAATAAATCTCCCACGCATCCATCCATCCATAATCATCACCTGGCCTTGTGGTCAATTCTTTTCCAGCACCAACTATAAAATATTTCTTTGAAGAAGTGTGATAGATTATGATTCCCTTTTTTCCCGTCTTTCGCTCAGAAACGATGAGTGCGTAGTCAAACTTCTTGTCTCCATCAAAATCAGCCCGTAAGTAGTACGGGTTAATGCCACTGTCTACCTTGAACGATGATTTGATGTTCTCTTGATTGTAAAAGTTTTGGATATCCTCAGGCACATAGAGGGCTTGCCCCCAAGTTGCAGTGGCGGCCAAGCTTGCAATTAAAATTACGGAAAATGTCTTTGTCATTTTATTGTCATGGTTTACCTACATGGAGATGGTCTTTATGCCCTGCTGCATGTGTGGTGTTAGGGATAGAACCATTGTCTGAGTAGTTGTTGCTAAAACCTTTGCCGCTTAGGATTTTGACAAAATCACCTGTTTTGGTTTTATCGGCCCCTGTTAGGCTTGATATACTATTGCTGCTGCTTCCATCAGACTTGATGAATGGCATATCTATAGACTTGCCCGAAAAATGGGTTTTGTGGCCTAAATCTTTTGCTGGATTAAAGGCACTGGCATCGTTTACTTTAACAGTAATATTTTCATTTCCAGATTGCGAAACGAATTCATTGACTGCAGCATTAAAGGCAGCTCCAACACTAGGCGTTACCCAGTCATCACCATGCTGACCTGATGCAACTGTATTACCACCCTTATCCGTATATGAATATGTGTCTTCGCTTCCATAATTTTCAATATGCTCATTACCCATACCTGTCAATTGAATAAGGCCAAATTCGTTCTCCTTACCGATATAATGTGTATCACTACTGTTTTTTAGTCCATCATAATCTGGACCACCAGTTTTAAGTGAGGCTTCATCTTCTGTAGCATATGCTTGATAGGTCGCATCAGTAGTCTGGTATACTTTTTTATCATCAATTCCATCTGAACCTAGCTTCTCACCCTTCTCATTATAGAAATCCCCAAACATTCCATCCGGATCAACAAATATTATCGGGTTGTTGTAGCAATACGTATATGGTGACCACCTCCTTGACAATTCAGAGAGCGGATCCACCGCCATCCATCTTGCTATGCTTGGGTCATACATCCGTGCTCCATAATCGAGCCATCCTAGTCCAAGTTCTGTTTGCTCCTCCTTGCCATTGAATTTAAAGTCTTGTGCAACGCTATTCTCTCTACTATACGAGTTGAACGTCAACCCAAAGGGATAGTAATCTTGAGACTGTATTACAGGGCTCTTTATCTGCGTTACCTTAAAGTCATCAAAGTAGACTTCTACCATAACTACACAACTATTTCGCTACAAGATTTTTGACAGGTGCAGGGTTTCAAAGAACTTTTTTCACAAGCCGTCTGCCCACAACTTAAAG
>JAJTHR010000099.1 GCA_021298935.1 Parachlamydia sp.
CCTGCGACCATCAGTAATTGTTTGAAAATTTGCGGAGATTGAGGCAAGGCATAAAAGGTGCCTGGATAAACACGCGAGGGGACTAAGTAATCCCTTGCTCCCTCAGGGGTGGATTTTCCAAGGACAGGTGTTGTGATTTCTGTAAATCCTTGTCCATCTAGGTATTGTCTGGTAAGAAGCATGGCCTGGTGGCGTACAATCAGTTTGCGGGCAATGTCGCCTCGGCGAATATCAAGGTAGCGGTACTTCAGCCTCAATTCTTCATTGACGTCGATGAGTTCGTCCGCAATGGAAAACGGAGGAGTTTTTGCTTTAGATAGGATTTCGAGTTCATTCACTAATATTTCGATGTCGCCGGTCGCTAGCTTCGGATTGGCCATTCCCTCTTCGCGGGGAATCACTTGACCTTTTATGGAAATGACCCATTCTCCCCTAAGCTTTTCAGCGGCGGCATGGGCCAAGGGGCTTTTAATCGGATCGAAAACAAGCTGAGTCAGGCCGAAGCGATCTCTCAAGTCAATAAAGATCAGTCCGCCATGATCCCTTCTTCGATTAACCCAGCCGGATAAGGTGACCAGGTCGCCGATATTTTCTTTGCGCATAGCTCCGCAATGGTGGGAGCGTCTATAGTCAAATGCCATATTCAATCCATTTTATTTTTTTTTAAAAAATAGCTTAAGTCGCTGAAGGGGAGGCTAGTTTTTACGCCAGTGGCCAATTCTTTTAACTCGATAAGATTTTGTTCCAATTCGTTATCTCCAATCACGGCCGCATAACGGGCACCTAACTGGTCGGCAGCCTGCAATGCTTTCCCGACCTTTCGGTCGCTGAATTCCATTTGTGCGGGTATTCCCTCTTGACGTAGTTGATGCAAAAGCTCAAAGCTTTGCTTAGCTGCCGGCTCTCCAAGCGGGATGATGTAGAGGAGAGGGCGCGCACGTTTAGGCAAGGAGACACCTTGGTTGATCAAGGTTTGAATGATTCGTTCGATCCCTGTTCCAAAACCGATGGAGGGGAGGTTAGGCCCGCCCAGCTCTTCCATGAGGCCGTCATAACGGCCGCCGCCGCCGATGCTGTTTTGAGCACCCAATTCTCCCGCTACAATCTCAAAAACCGTTTCATTATAATAGTCCAGTCCTCTGACAAGCAAGGGATTGACTTTATAGGGAATGTTTAAGGCTTCTAAGTACTCTTTTAAAAGGGAAAAATGCTGACGCGAACTTTCATCCAGAAAATCAAGGATTGAAGGGGCGTTTGCCACGATTTCCTGATCGCTTGGATCTTTTGAATCTACAATACGAAGAGGGTTGGTTTCGAGGCGCCGCTGGCTATCTTCCGAAAGTTTACTCAGGTGTGGGGTAAGATACTCTTTAAGTTCCTGCCTGAATGTCAGCCGTGCCTCTTTTTTACCAATTGAATTGATATTCAGGCTTAAGTTCTTAAGACCGAGTCTTGTATAGAGAGTCCAAAGCAGATCGATCAGCTCGGCATCCTGTTTTGGGGAGGGGCTTCCAATGGCCTCCACGCCAAATTGGTGATGCTGTCTGTATCGCCCTGCTTGCGCCCGTTCGTAGCGAAACATGGGAGCGAGATAAAAAAGTTTAAGTTGCGAGGAAGGAGTGGCCAATTGATTCTCGACGACGGCCCGAATGACGGAGGCTGTCCCTTCAGGACGAAGTGTCATGGAACGTTTTCCCTTGTCTTCAAAGGTGTACATTTCCTTAGTGACGATGTCTGTTGTTTCACCGACACTTCGTTTGAAAAGTTCGGTGCGTTCAAAAAGAGGGGTGCGCACTTCTTCGTAGCCAAAATCGGCGGCCGTCTTCCTGGCTGTCATTTCAACAAATTGCCAGAGATGGGAGCTTTTCCAGAGCTCTTGCTCACTTGCTGGGAGGATGTCAAAGACGCCGGGGGGGATGGCAATTTTATTTTTCATAGGTATCGCTTATTACGGTCTCTTTAGGGAACTGGTTGTCAAATTCTTCAATGAAAAAGGCTTTCTCTTCCTCCTGAATCAGTTTTTCATGGCTTAGCAACGATTCAAGAATGGAGCGGTCTTCTTTTTTCAAGCTGCTAATGTCCTGTAAAAGAGCCTTTTCAAGTTGGAATAGCAGCTCATTCCTTAGCAAGTTTTCGTATTTGATCACTTCGTCGCCATTCTGTAAGTAACCAATAGATAGCCATGAATTGGAAAGGATGATCAAATCATCGAGTTCAGCCAGAGATTTCGCCTTTTTGACATGGGTCAGAATGTTATCTAAATTTTGGATGGCGCTTTCATCCACTTGAGCCGGCCGATCGTCCACTTCCTGTATGAGCTGCTCTAGCCTAAGCTGTTTGATATAACTCATAAATTGGTTAAAAGGCATGTCTTCATATTGATGGTAAAGCATGTCAATGACTTCTTTAATTTGCAGCTTATGTCTGAAATCAGTGCGCAATGTTTGGTGCATGAGTTTCAGGTAGTCGGACTGAAACGAAGGGGAGGGCTTTTGCAGCTCTTGCGAAAGAAGCTGAACCAAGGAGTTGTAAAGCGGCTTCATTTCATTTTCACGCGCCATCGTTAAAGTCTGCAGCTGGATATAAAGTGGATGATTAAAACCAGAAACTATCGGTGTTGAGGAAGGGATCTTTTCTTGATCAGCCAAGTTTTCGGCAGGTTTAACGTAGGCGAGGGTCTCTTCCTGGTCTTTTTCATTGAGAAAATGAACCTCAGTAATTTTTTGATCCTCATTTAAAATCAAATACCCAATCAAAAATTTATGGGCAGGGGCAAAAACTCTCAAGCCTTTATGGGTAGTCAATGCGGACTTTTTTCCTTCTTCATCATATAAAATGAAGGGGTAGAGTTGGGAGAATAGTTCGACGTCCTGCTTTAGATTGGTCACTTCCTGAGCCCCTCCCTTTCCTCCTTGCAAGGTCATTATTTTTTTTTTCAGGCCATGGCTCAGGCGATAATATCGCGGAGCATTGTAAATGATATTCTCAGCCCCTGCTTTAATTTCCCTGAGCTCAGGCGGTGCTAAAAAATCCATCTTATGTGTTTGATGGGCAAGCGCAGATAGGGGGATGAGGGAACCTTCTTTAATTAAAGCAGAAATTTCTTTGGCATTGGGCCCCTCCAAAGGATCCGAGTTGGCGAGCAGCCTGTTTAGGCTGCGCACTTCTTTGAGTGAACGGAGCTCCATCCATGAAGAGTCGACAACGATGATGGATTTAGGAATCAGCCAATGGAGGAGGCTCGGAGAAGGCTGAGCGATCAGCACAAAATGGGTAAAGTCGCTGTTGGTATAAATGCGCAGGCTATACGGGCAACAATTGAGCTGTCCCTGAACATCCAAATGACTTGCATAAGAGGTTGTGTTAGGAAGGACGTTGTGAAGATTGTTTTTTAAAAACTCAACATCTGCCCAATTTTGATTATGAGGTTTTAAATAATTCAGCTTTGCGTGGGTTAAAGCCATTGCCACATCGGCAACGGCTTGGGCGGCTTTCACTTCCTGGGCGTCCGCCTTATCGCTTGCCGTAAAATAGACGATGCTCCCTGTTATGAAGCTTAAGCTAAGCAGGGAAGCAATAATCAAAAAGACGAGCTTCCATGCCTGTTTGAGATGGCTGCTGTCTGGATTAATTTTAAAACTATTTTGATTGTCGTCTTCCAAATCGCGCAGGTAGTCGTCTTTCAAACTTGTTTTTTCAATGGCAGGAGTTTTAATCAAGGGAGTTTTTTCAAACGGAGGAAGTGGACAATCATTTTCAAGCGGGAGGGGCGGCTGTTTCGGTACGTTTATTTCACCCGGCTTGGACAAGTTCTCAAATAAAATTTCTTTTTGATGGACAATGATGACGTCCCCAGAATTGAGGAGTTTTTTCCCAAAAGGCTGACCATTGATGGAAACAAAAGGGTCGTTGGCTTGATTGATGAGGATCAGGAAGCCCTCTTGCTCTACAATTTTCAAGTGGACCGGCAAAATGGGATGATCGTCAGTCTCTAAAACCAAATCGACAAGGCTTGGATCGGATCCTAATAAAAGGGTGTTTTTATTAAATAAGTGGATTTCAGGATCGGATGTTGCATTGATTGTTAATCGTATCATTAAACAACTCTAAAGAAACACAAAGAAGGTTTGAAAACTTAAAATTTCAACATAGCTGGAGTGATTCAATGAATATATACACATTCAACATGCAAATTTTAGATAGAAATTTACATGGGTATAACAGATTATGTGCAGTGAGGTCAACTTATAAATGCTTATCAGGGCGAGAAAAATGGCAATAAAAAAATAAAATGAGGCTTTTATGTAGATCTTCTTGATTTGGAATAGGATCGGCCAGTATGATAGAGAGGTTGTAAAAATCGACTTTGACTATTTTTTAGACCCCTCTGCTGCAGTTTGCTTCTCTCTCGTAGAGGGTCCAAAAAATTGTCAAGGTTGAGATAAAAATGATCTTGCCAAATTTTTGAGTAAGTATAATAGTCCGAAATTTATATGAAAAAAAATAACATTCCCCTCAAGCTTTCGTTGACTGCTTCGTTTATAAGGAGATAGCGTGAATACTCTTCTAGCCTTCTTGCAACCAGCCCCCCACCAGCCCGAATTGCAAGATATAGACCTCGTTAATAAAGAGTATAAATATTGGCGCGTCAGGATCCTTTATTCAATGTTTATCGGCTATGCATTCTACTATTTTACCAGAAAAAGCTTTACCTTCGCCATGCCAGGGCTGATCCAGGACCTCAATTTTGATAAAAGCCAGCTCGGTATTCTGGGAAGCATTCTTTCCATCACCTATGGGATCAGCAAGTTTGCAAGCGGCGTTATCGGCGATCGAACGAATCCCCGCTACATGATGGCTTTTGGCCTGATGATGACTGGTGTTTGCAATATATTATTCGGACTGTCTTCTTCCATTTTCTTTTTTGCCCTTTTTTGGGGTTTGAATGGCTGGTTTCAAGGATTCGGCTGGCCTCCCTGCGCTCGTTTTTTGACCCAGTGGTACTCCCATTCCGAAAGGGGATCTTGGTGGTCCACGTGGAATGTGTCCCATAATGTAGGCGGATTTTTAATTCCCTGGGTGGCGGGCGTGGCGCTGCAATTCTTTGGATGGCGTTATGCTATGTATGTTCCCGGTGTTTTGTGTATTTTGGTCGGATTTTTTTTGATTAATCGCCTGCGCGATACCCCCCAGTCCATGGGGCTTCCTTCCGTTGAAAAATACCGTAATGATTATATCGACAAAGTGGAAGCCGAAGGAGGAGCCAAGGAAGAGCTATCTGCTCGTGAAATCCTGGTTGATTATGTCTTGAAAAACCCTTACATCTGGCTTCTGGCGATCGCTTATTTTTTTGTGTATGCAGTACGTACAGGTATTAATGATTGGACAGCCTTATTTTTAGTGGAATCAAAAGGGTATAGCAGCATTGGAGCGAATGGGTCGGTCTCCCTTTTTGAAGTGGGTGGATTTTTTGGCAGCCTGGCTGCTGGATGGTCATCAGATCGCCTGCTAGGCGCCAGAAGAGGGCCAATCAATGTTCTTTTTACTTTAGGGATGCTTTTTTTTATTCTTATTTTCTGGATGATCCCCCCCGGTTATACCTTGCTTGATTCAGCATTAATGTTTTGCATCGGCTTTGCCATCTTTGGACCGCAAATGATGATCGGATTGGCAGCCGCTGAATTATCCCATAAAAAAGCCGCTGCGACATCGACTGGATTTGTCGGCTTTTTTGCCTATATCGGCGCGGCTTGTGCCGGCTACCCCTTAGGGGCCATTACTCAATCCTTTGGTTGGATGGGTTTTTTCTGGTCACTTGTGATCTGTGCGCTAGTCGCACTTATTCTTCTACTCCCCCTATGGTCAGTAACAGCCACTAAATTGCGCAGCGGTAAAGGGGAATCGTCCATTGCCGTTAACCCCCAAGCGCCTTCTCAGGCGATAGCAAAAGGATGCTAAGAGGGTATCTGCAAAATTCGATCAGGCTGCTTTGCACATAAAATCAATTACTATCACAGAGCCCAAAGACAGCACAGAGAGGGACGAATGAAAATAGACCTATTCTCTCTGTGTTCGCTGTGGACTCTGTGATAGTATTAAAAATTTTAAACAGTTTCTAATACATTGGCTTTCCCCATGGCTTCATTTACTCATCTGCGCGCTCATTCACAGTATTCCATCCTTGATGCACAAGCCTCGATAGCCGACCTGGCAGCCGAGGCTGCAAAAGACAAAATGAAGGCATTGGCGCTGACCGATCACGGCAACTTGTTCGGCGCTGTAGAATTTTATAAAGCATGCAAAGAAGCTCAAATCAAGCCTATTGTAGGCTGCGAGCTTTACGTCGCCCCGCAGTCCCGTTTGACAAAAACCCGGATCCCCGGCTACCGGGCAGCGTACCACATTACTCTTCTGGCAAAAGACAGGGAAGGCTATCAAAATTTATGCAAATTGTCATCTATCGGTTATTTGGAGGGGTTTTACTACTACCCCCGTGTGGATCATGAATTATTGGAAAAACATAGCAAAGGGCTGATTTGTCTTTCAGGCAGCTTGAATACGAGGCTGGCCCATGAAATTTTGCAGGGCAGCACAGAAAGCTGCCAGGCGCACTTGGATTGGCTAAGTCATGTCTTTGAGAGTAATTTGTACCTGGATTTGCAGCGCCATCCTATGTCGGACGACGAGATTCAGGCAGATGGCCTTTATCAGGAATCGTGGCTTGTGCAGCAATACCAGGATTTTATTCAGCGCCAGGAAAAAGTGAATGCCGCCCTGATCGCAATCAGCCGGGAGCGCTCCATCCCTCTGGTTGCTACAAATGATGTACATTATATCGAAAGGGACGATTGGCGCGCGCATGAAATTCTTCTCAATATTCAATCGGGCGAGCCGTGCGAGATATGGGAGAAAGATCCGTACGGAGTGCCGAAATTTCGTTTGCCGAATCCGAAAAGGCAGACTTATCCCTCGCATGCCTACCATTTTAAATCGTCTGCAGAAATGACGGCCCTTTTTCATGATATTCCCGATGCAATTGAAAATACAGCGGTTGTGGCAGAACAATGCCACGTCGAAATCGACTTTAAAACGAAGCATTATCCTGTCTACCTTCCTCCAGCACTTGACAATAAATCCTATACGCAGGAAGAGCAATCCCGCGAAGTGGAAAAATTCCTTTGGAGCCTGTGTGAAGAGGGAATCGCCAAACGTTACACTCCCGAGAGGATAGCCAAGATTCAAGAAATTTTCCCGGATCAGGATCCGGCCCAAATCATAAGAGAGCGCCTCAATTACGAAATGGGGATTATTGTCCCGAAGGGGATGGCCGATTATCTGCTGATTGTCTGGGATTTTATCAATTGGGCGAAGCGGAATAATATTCCCATGGGTCCGGGCAGGGGATCGGGAGCCGGCTCCATTGTTCTTTACCTCATCGGCATCACCGATATTGAGCCGCTGCGCTTTCACTTATTCTTTGAGCGTTTTATCAATCCTGAACGCCTCTCCTATCCCGATATCGACGTTGACATCTGCATGGATAAAAGAGGCGAAGTGATTGCCTATACTCTGCAAAAATATGGCAAGGATAATGTCGCCCAGATCATCACCTTCGGCACGATGAAAGCCAAAATGGCTTTAAAAGATGTCGGCCGTGTGTTGAGCATTCCTCTTTCCAAAGTCAATGCCATCGCCAAGCTGATTCCGGAAGATTTAAATATCACCTTGGACAAGGCGCTGGAAAAAGACCAGGAATTGAAGCAGCTGTATGAAACCGACGAAGAAGTGGGGCGGCTGTTTGACTTGGCGCGCAAGCTTGAGGGGTCGATCCGCAATACGGGGATTCATGCGGCAGGAATTATCATCAGCGGCACCCCGCTGGCTGAATTGATTCCCATTTGCAATGCAAAAGACTCCGACATGCCGGTGACTCAATTTTCCATGAAGCCGGTCGAAGCGGTAGGGATGCTCAAAGTCGATTTTTTGGGGTTAAAGACGTTGACCGCGATCCAGATTTGCGTGGACGCCATTCAGGAATCGACCGGCCGGACGATCGATTGGGTCAATTTACCGCTTGATGACAAGCCGACGTTCGACCTGCTCAACCAGGGCAGGACAATGGGGATCTTTCAGCTGGAGTCCGGCGGCATGCAGGACCTGGCTCGGCAGCTGCATCTCGACCGGTTTGAAGAAATCATTGCGGTGGGCGCCCTTTATCGCCCGGGGCCGATGGATATGATCCCCTCCTTTATCAGCCGTAAGCATGGACGGGAGCCCATCGAATATGATCATCCCTGGATGGGGGATATCCTGGCAGAAACCTATGGGATCATGGTTTATCAGGAGCAGGTGATGCAGATCGCGAGCAAGCTGGCGAACTTCACTTTAGGAGAGGGGGATGTCCTGCGCCGTGCGATGGGGAAAAAGGACATGGAGCAGATGGCCCAGCAGCGGGAAAAATTCCGCTTAGGGGCATTGGAAAATGCAATCGACGCGCAGACTTCCATGCAGATTTTTGATAAAATGGAAAAATTTGCTTCCTACGGTTTTAACAAGTCGCATGCGGCAGCCTATGGCTTCCTGTCCTATGTCACGGCATACATGAAAGCCAATTTTGCAGGTGAGTGGATGGCCGCCCTGATGACGTGCGACATGCATGACCTTTCCAAAGTCGCCAAATTTATCCGTGAATGCCAAACGATGGGTATTCCTATCCTGCCGCCTGATGTCAATGAGGCCGGAGAGGCTTTTCAGGCGACTAGGCATGGCATCCGTTTTGCCATGACGGGAATTAAGGGGATCGGAAAAGGAGTCGTGGAAGCG
>JAJTHR010000364.1 GCA_021298935.1 Parachlamydia sp.
ATTTTTTTCCTAATGAGAGATCAAGAGCTCCATGAGGAATCCCCAGTCCAAAAAAAAGAATCAATGTCAAATAAACGTGAAGATTTGAAAATGACCTAAAATCATTCTGATGGAATAGTAGAATAGCGATAATGGCTTGAATCGAGGGTCAATTCACAATCTTGATACCGGACTTGCCACTGGCTCCAAGTATGCTGAATTTGATCTTCGAAAGGAAGCACTTCCACATTCCAAAAAGACCAAGTTCTATCGTTTTGATAAATGCATCGACTCTCAAGAATGATAAGTCGCTTATGAGGTTCCTTTTTTGCGATGTGAGTCGCTAAAGAGAGGCCAGAACACCCTCCTCCAATAATAATATAATCACATGCGTTCATCCAGCTGGCGAATCTACGGCAGGTAAATAATGGAGATCAAGATGGAGAGAGGCGTTATGCTTAATTTCTGATTGAGGCAAAAGGAAATCGGTACAAAAAAATCGAAGAGTACGTGTCTGATAGACCTTTCGGAGAAAATGGACATCAGCTCTTCGCTTAAAATATTTTACAGGATCTTTTCGAATGGTTTTTCCTTTGGCCTGATAGAGCCTTGGAACAATAATAATCGCTAGGCGACTGGCTAATGGAAGAAAGTGCATCCCTCTATCAGCACTCGAATAGTACAGATCTGCCATTTTGAGCACCTTCTCTCTCACATCTAATAATTGGTGGAGATTCTCATTCAATAGAATATTACCATCACTTATCGACGAGGAAAATGCCTCTTGAGGCAAATAAATGCGGTTATGAGAAGCATCTTCAAAAATATCTCGCGCAATATTAGTCAATTGCATCGCGATGCCAAGATCTATTGCAAAGGCATAAGCTTGCTGATTCTTCACCCCTAAAATATCACACATCATCAATCCTACTGTGGAAGCTACACCGTAGCAATAGTGAAGAAGATTTCGCCAACTTTCAATTCTTTGGCCACTCCGATCATTTTCTAGTGTGTTGACTAAAATTTTTGCAGGTTCAAGAGACATTTTTCTTCTAGATGTCATCGACAGAAATCTGTGTACAGGGAGAATTTCACTCTCTTGATTTTCAAGATCCTCAATAATTTTTTTACAGGATAATCCTCTGATATCGACTAAATCATCAACAAACCGACAAAATGCATAAAGTGTATAGATATCTTCAGCTTCTTCCTTAGGAAGAAAGGTTGTTGCCCAAAAAAAAGTTTTGCCGTGATCTCGCATCACCTGGTCAGATTTCATCTCATTTCTTCTCTTTAAGGATTTTCTCAAGGACTTTAGCGGAGCTTAAAACACCCGGTAAACCAGCTCCAGGATGCGTGCCTGCTCCAACAAAGTAAAGCGAGCTAATATCCTCTGATTGATTGTGAAAACGAAAATAGGCCGACTGTCTAAAAATAGGAGCAATCGAAAATCCCGCTCCATGTTCTGACAGGTAGTCATGCTGAAAGTTTTTCGGAGTCACATAAAAAGTTGTCAACAAGTTCTCACGCAAATTTGGCAACAGTCTTTTTTCAATCAAATTCAGTAATTTTTCCTGATAAAAAGGGCCTATTTCATCCCAGTTAATACCAGAGCTCAGATTTGGTACAGGGGCCAGTGCATAAAAACTATCACATCCTAAAGGAGCCATCGTAGAATCAGTCGCAGTGGGTCGATGAATATACAGACTTATGTCTTCCGAAAGTGTTCCCAAATTAAAAATCTCATGGAGAAGTTCACGGTAGGCCTTACCAAAGATAATCGTATGGTGCGCAATATTTGGGTATTTTTTCTTAGTTCCAAAATAGAGAACAAATAATCCCATAGAATAAGATAAACTGTCCACCTTCCTATTTGTCCATTTTTTTCTAAATACAGGCTCAATCAAATTTTTATAAACATAGGCAGGATCCCCATTCACAACCACAACGTCTGCGGGCAGAAAGTGTCCATCACTTAATTCAACACCTTCGACCTTTGAATTTTTAACGACAATTTTTTGGACAGAGGTCTTTAGAGCTATAGCTATATTCTCTTCTTCCATTAATTTTTGCAAAGCCCTCACAAGTGTCCCTGTTCCTCCTTTTGGAAAATGAACTCCCCATCTTCTCTCTAAACTTTGGATTAAAGTGTAGATTGAAGTGGTTTGAAAGGGATTTCCACCGACAAGAAGGGGAGAAATCGTAAAGGCCCGTCTTAGATTTTCATTCTTGATGAATCCAGAAACAAGGCGAAAAACAGACTTATAGCTTCTTAATTTTAAGAGTTCAGGAATTGTTTTAAGAAGCGTTATAAATGAGTGGAAAGGTTGACTCGCAAGACGTTCAAACCCCACATCATAGATCCTATCTGAGAAGGTAAGTAACTGCTTGTATCCTTTGACATCCTGTGGATTAAACAAGCGAATTTGTGATAGTAATTCGTCTAAATTCTCTCCATAGTCAAGGCTTGAACCATCTTCAAAATGATAGCGATACCATAGCTTCAATGGGATTAATTCAAGGTAATTCTCCATTTTTTTAGAAAAGAGATTGAAAAGTTCTTCAAATAAAAAAGGAGCCGTGATGACCGTAGGGCCGGCATCGAAGCAAAAACCCTCCCTTTGAAAAACCTGGGCACGACCACCTAAAAAAGGCATCCTATCTAAGAGAGTTACTCGATATCCCAACGCCTTAAGACGTAAGGCCGCCGCCATTCCCCCGAATCCTCCACCAATGCAGATTGCATGTTTTTCCACAGATTTGGTCATTTAGGAAGTACCTTAAGATAGAAAAACCCGGCATTCTTGCCGGGTTTTAAGAGAGGGTTAAGTATTAATTTATGACTGCTTGACCATCATTTTCTGTCTTGATTCTAGCAATCCAGTAAATAATAAGCCCATATCCACACTTAGCTGCAAAGTCAGCAATACTATAGCCGACTTGCACTGCCACAATTCCTGTTGAAGAACCCAGAAATTGCTGAAGCAGATAAGTAATTGGATAGAAGCCCCATGCGACAAGTGTTAGGTTTCTTAAAAAAACTCAAAAAAGATTTTACCGATTGTAGCTGATTGGCAATAGAATCTCCTAGGCGGAAATAAAGGACGTACATGATATAAATGAAGGGAATCATGCTTAATGTAAAAAAAAATCATCCTTGTCGCTGAATCATGGGAGATCTTTCAGGAGAATCATGGCAAATGCAGCCCCCGCTAATTTGGTAAATGAAATTTTAGCTCTATCTCAAGAAAGGCTTTAAACAGCAATCAATTCAACCATCAGCGGAGAAACTGTTAATAGCCAATCAACGTAGCGGTAGGCATCATTAAAGAGAACATTTGATGGCTTATAAAAACCATTCTGTAAAACGTAAGCACCCTCCCATCTATTGAAAATTCTAAAGTAATGGTAACAAGCAACGTCGAAGGCTGCTAAAGTATGAAAAGATAGTTTTTTTGTGAAAGTCATTTCTCTAATAAAAAAAATGATCAAGTATGCTAGTGGGTCAATTGCCAAGATTATATAGATTAGGCTTAAGTGAAAGCTTCCGGGGTTGAACGATCGCAAGCTGGTTTGTATTTATAATACTAGCCAGCTTGAGATCGATTCAACCGCGGGGCTTTGACTAAGTCTAATCTGCATAAACATGGCAATTGACCCACTAGTCGTTTCTATGTTTAATTATACTGCCACCTTGAACATTGGACACGAATTTGCGATAAATGAACGCAAAAACAAGGAGATCCAGTATGGAAGTTGGTCAAGCCAAACGTTGGACAGC
>JAJTHR010000015.1 GCA_021298935.1 Parachlamydia sp.
TGAACAAAAACGGCTTGTCCACTTGAGTAAGGATAATTCACCTGTGCCAGCAGGGGAGCTGACAGAAGAAAGAGAGCTCCCATTAAAAAAGTCTTCATAATCTCTCCTTAGTAACCTGATTTTTGAGTCTATCAGCCTGAAAGTTGGGTAGTGAAACCCAAAACCCAGGTTAGTATTACTTATAATCTATACATGACAAAACAAAGCGCAGTCAATCTTTAAACATCCTTTTAAATTTGATTTTCCATGATTTGCTCACGGTATTTTTTCATCAGATTAACAATGTAATACAAATTATGGGCAGTGGCCAGGCTCATGCTTGTGAGTTCTTTTGCTTTAAACAAGTGATGCAAATAGGCAAGAGTGAATTTATCACAGACGGGACACGCACAGCCTTTCTCAATGGGGGTAAACTCTTTTGCATATTGCTTTTTAGTAATATTCAGCCCTCCTTGTGAGGTTAGCAAAATTCCATGCCTGGCCGCCCGGGTCGGATAGGAACTGTCAAACGTATCAATGCCAAGTGGAAGGCTCCGGTCAATGGACGGCAAATCGCCGATCCCAAGCAAATGGTTGGGCTTATCCTCAGGAAGAAGCGGCATTGTATGCATCAGGAGCGTATGCATCTCCTCTTTGGTTTTTCCCATGCTGCCCCCGACGGCAAAGCCGTCAAAAGGAAGGTCTGTCAGTATTTTGCAGCTTTCGCTTCGAAGTTCGGGATCCACGCCGCCATGAATGACTGCATACATGGCTTGCTGATTGGGAGACTTTAAATGCTCCTCCAAGGAGCGTTTTTCCCAGCGATGGGTGCGGTCCAGCGATTTTTTAAGCGCCTCTCTTCCAATATGGTAAGGGGGAAGTTCATCAAACGGAATAATAATATCAGCGCCTAAATCCTTTTGGGCCTGTATGGAACTTTCAGGAGTCAAAAGGACTTTGGAGCCGTCCCGATACGATCTGAAAAGAACGCCTTCTTCTGTAATTTTTAGGACACAGCCCCCTTGCTTCTTAGTCCCGCGGCTTTTTAGCTCATCGGCAACAGAGCCGTAAGCCAGGCTGAATACCTGAAAACCGCCAGAATCTGTGATAATGGGAAGCTTTCGATGGATAAAATGATGCAGCCCTCCCGCTTCCTTCACTGTGGCCGTTCCTGGCTGCAGAAGAAGATGATAAGTGTTGCAAAACATCAACTGCAATCCAATGTCATGCAGCAGGCTATTATCTAAAGCTTTGACCGTGCCATTCGTGCCGACCGCCACAAAGTTTGGGGTGTCAATAATACCATGAGGGGTGTGAATGCGCCCAACTCGCGCTCTGGACCGCTTGGAGCGGTGGAGTATTTCATATTTAAAGTAAGTCATGTCCTGGCCCATCGAATAAAGGGGGTGAAAAATAAAATGACAATTAATTTGATGCTAAAACTGACAAAAATGATATCAGCGAGAGAGGATACAATTCCATACAAACCGATCACGCTGAATAAAAGGGTGTCAAAAAATTGGGAAGAGACCAGGCAAAGGGCGGCGCGCATAGAAAAACTTAAATGCGGATAATTTATTTTAAGGAAATCAAAAAATTTAATATCCAGTTTTTGCACAAGAAAAAATACCAGGATTGAGGAAAGAAGCAGCCGGGGGGAGGGGGAAAGAAGAGTGTAGAAAGCGGCCTGCGATTGATCATTTTCACTTGGAACATAGAGTAAGTGCAGCTGCGATGCAAAAACAAAAAAAGTCATTAAGAAAAAGCAAGTCCAGGTGGCAAGCTGTGCCTCCTCCTTTCCGAAATATTCCTGCAAACAATTTAGCCCTAAAAGGCCGCCGATTGCATATGCATCGCTGGCCGTCACCTCGAAACCAAATAATTCAATCTGCTTCAATACAAACAAATTGGCGACAAGCGATTGGACGACCACCCACGCTGATAAAGCTGATTTGCCTAATCTTGCTGTTACTAAAGCAAAAAAGATAATTAACAAAACTTGTAAGAAAAAAAATATTTCATTCATGGTTAATTAATATAACATATATTATTGTTTTTTGAACAGCTATAGATTCCAAAAAAACTATACTTAAATCTGAGCCTTATGCAATAATGCCCATACTAATTTAATTGATGGTAACGGCATGGACCTAAAGACTTTATTGGCGAGCTTTAATGAAAGCTTTACTTTTTTTATTATCTTTCCAAGCATCATTTTGTTCGGCCTCTATTTGACTTTTCAGTTGCGTTTTGTCCAAATCTCAAAATTAAAAATGAGTTTTTCCTGTCTACTTTCAAAAGAGAAGGGGAGCGATCAAGGGAATATAAGCCACTACCAAGCAATTTCTTCTGTTTTAGCGGGCAATTTCGGTACAGGTAACATATCAGGCATGGCCGTTGCCATCACAACCGGCGGCCCGGGCGCTCTCGTCTGGATGTGGGTCATGGCATTTTTAGGAGCCTCAATCCAGTACACAAGCTGTGTGTTAGGGGTTAAATACCGCACTAAGACAAAGGGGGGTGAATATGTGGGAGGACCCATGTATTACTTAAAAGAAGGGATGGGGATGAAATCCTTGGGTATCCTATTTAGCTTGTTTACGTTGTTCGGTGCCATTACGGTCGGTAATTTTGCGCAAATTAATTCGATGACACTTCCCCTTGAAAAAATAGGTGTGCACCCCCTTCTTTGCGGCTTGGTTGCTGCAGCGTTGGTTGGAGTCGTCTTGTTGGGCGGCCTGCAAAGAATGGCTAAATTCGCATCATTTATAGTTCCCGTCAAAGCGGCTATCTATTTAGGTACTGCTTTTATCATTTTGGCGTTGCATTACGACCGCATTCTCCCAGCTTTTCAATTAATGCTGGATGCAGCTCTCCATCCCCAGTCAGCCATTGGCGGCGTCGTTGGATTTAGCGTGGTTAAGGCAATTACTACCGGTTTTGACAGAGGGATTTTTGCCACTGATGCCGGAACTGGAATCGTCCCGATTCTTCAGTCAAGCGCCCGCACCTCCAGCCCCATCATTGACGGGGTCGTCACCCTGGTCGCACCCTTTTTGGTCATGATTGTCTGTACGACAACCGGACTTGTTATTTTGACCACAGGGGCCTGGCAAGAGGCAGGATTGCAAAGCACAAATTTAGTGACTCATGCCTTTCAAACTGGACTTGGAAGCTCATTCGGTGCTTTTGTCGTCATTGTGTCGCTGATTCTTTTTGGATATACCACCATTCTGGCCTGGGCTTGCTGCGCGGAAAAAGCGATCATTTTTCTTGTCGGTCCCCCTTATGCCAAGTATTTTAATTACATCTTCATTTGCTGCATTCCCCTTGGAACGATGATCCATGTCGACCTTATTTGGCGTCTGGCAGATGTAGCCATTTCATTCATGCTTTTTACCAATCTCATTGGAGTCATTGGTTTATCCAGCCAAGTCATTACAGATACCCGCCAATTTTTTGCAGAAAAAGATGGACAATTGGCCTTTGAGCCGCAGTCTATCGAAACTTAAGAGGTGTCTACAAAATTTAGCGTACAAATCAGCCGATCAGATTTTGTAGATACCTCTTAAATGCTTATAATTAGATAATTATACTCAAGGTTGTTGTTAAAAGATGAAAAGGTTTATAGCTTGATCAAAAGCAATTAGCTTTTAAAATTATATAACCGTCCTGGTACAAGGAGTGTGACATGATAATTGAAATTAGTGTTGCAGTCATCGCCTTAGCCTTTGCCTTGTTAGTCGTCTATCTCATCGTCCTGTTGAAAAGTCTAAAAGGAACCCTGAATCAGCTTAATTTTTTTCTTTTTGATGCAAGAAAGCAATTGGATGAGATTGGTATCGAGGCCAAAAAAGCGGCGGAGCTTGCAAATGATATCACAGGGGACATTAAGTTCAAGCTTGATACTTTAAATCCCTTTTTCCAATCTTTTGAAAATATTGGTGAAGTGCTCGAAAACCGCGTTGAAAAATTCAAGAAACAAACAGAAGAATCAGCTGCTCCCTCTTTCTGCCGTACGCACCTATGCAAGGATCACTGCAATGAAGAGAAGCATAATATAAATGAAACCCAGTCCGCTTTTACACCTGAAATCTTTCAATTAGTCGGCCTTGGTGTACGCCTGTGGCATAAATTAAAGAAAAGGAGTTAAGAATGGCTCATAAATCACATAAGAATGAATTTTTAGTGGGTGCTGCTGCCGGGAGCGTGCTTGGCAGTGTAGCGGCTTTATTGTTAGCTCCTAAAAGTGGAAGCCACTTGAGGGATCATTTGCACGGCTACTATGGCGACATGGCCAACCGTACAAATAAAATGGCTGATCGTTGGTCTAAAAAAGGAAAAGGCTACGCTAAATACTATACAAACGGGTCAAACGATTGGACAGATGCTGCAAAATGCATGTTGTGCAATGTAAAAAACTATCTTGGTTTTGAAACTGAA
>JAJTHR010000156.1 GCA_021298935.1 Parachlamydia sp.
AAAAGGTGGGTCGCTGTGTGGTTGTTAGCAATTTTTTGCCTTCTTTTCCGATCGATTGCAGCCGTCAGTGAATCGCCGATTTTGAGCGTTCCTTTTACCTGCTTGCCTTGATGCGCGATGACCCCTTTATAGGGGGAGATGCAGTCGTCCACAATGAAGCTCTGGTGGCTCCCTTCCAGGATGCCTTTATCGCCTACCTGGCCTCCCATTTCAGCGTAAAAGGGAGTTTGGTTTAGGATGACAAGCCCCTCTTCCCCTTCGTTCAGCTCATTGCAGAAACTCTCATTTGCTACAATGGCGAGAACCTGTCCATCGGCAGCTGCATGGGTGTAGCCAAGAAAATGCGTTTCCCCATGCTTTTGAACAAATTCGGCAAAGACGTTTTCACCGGCGATTTGCTGCACGTTTTTTTGTACGCTGCGCGAGCGGATCCTTGCCTCTTCCTCAAGCTGCTGATAGCGTCCTTCATCCACTTGCAGGCCTGTGTCTTTGGCAATCAGCAAAATTTCTTCAAGGGGGAGTCCATAGGTGTCTTTAAGGCGGAATGCGTCATCGCCGGTAATCACTTTTCCTGCTTGTGCCTTTTCGATGACCTGATTCAGGATGTTTCCCCCACGCTTTAAAGTGCGGATGAAGGCTTCTTCCTCAAGTGCTACTATTTCTGCAATCCTGTCTCTACCTTTAATAATTTCAGGATAATTCTCCCCCATTGAATGGATCAATTCAGGCAGGAGGGAAGCAAGAAAGGGTTTATCCAATCCAAGTGTGCGGCCATAGCGGACAGCGCGGCGGAGCACTTTTCTTAACACATAACCGCGGTCTACGTTGCTTGGCTGAACGCCATCGGCAATGGCAAAACTTAAGGCACGCATGTGATCGGCAATGACTCTGAAAGCAGGAGCCCGTTCATCATGTTGGTTGTAGGTAAGCCCCGAGACCGCTTCTACTTGGCCGATCAGACCGCGTAACACATCGGTTTCAAAGAGGCTTTCAACGCCCATTTTTAAACTTAGTACCCGCTCAAGGCCGGCGCCAGTATCGATCGAGGGTCTCGGCAAGGTTTCCTGAATGCCTGTGGATAAGCGGTTGAACTGCATGAAAACAAGATTCCAATATTCCAAAAACCTTTCGCCCGAAGTATCTTCAGAAGGTTTTGCGGCATTTCCAAACTTTGGGCCCCTATCATAAAGCAGTTCAGAACAAGGACCACATGGGCCGGTATCCCCCATGGCCCAAAAGTTATCTTTTTCATCAAAGCGGGTGATTCTTTCAGCCGGCACGTACTTTGTCCAAAGCTCAAATGCTTCATCATCTTCACGAAAGACTGTCGGCCAGATTTTTTCCGGGTCGAAGCCAAAAATTTCCGTTGAAGCTTCCCAGGCAAACTGGATCGCTTCCTTTTTGAAATAATCACCGAAGGAAAAATTGCCGAGCATTTCAAAGAAGGTTAAGTGGCGGCTTGTATGGCCTACATTATCAAGATCATTGTGTTTGCCTCCAACGCGGATGCATTTCTGGCTGGTGGCAGCGCGTGAATAATCCCGCTGGCTTTTTCCCAAAAAAACATCCTTAAATTGATTCATCCCGGCATTATTAAATAGCAAGGTCGGATCGTCATGCGGAATGACAGGGGAGGAGGCAATGATTGAATGCTGATTTTTTTTAAAATACTCAAGGAACTGGCGGCGGATGGTTTGAGTGAGCATGATAACCTAGGATAAAATTTATTCAATTTTATCGTCTTCATACCTAAATATCAAGACAATCGCGCCGGTAACCTCGTGTCTCGATTTTCTATGGTAGCAAACTTACGGGCAAATAAAATTTATGTAAAATCAAACATCAAAGATTGATAGGTGCAAGAATATAAAATTATTTACATAAAATGATGAAAATAACTATTTTTAATAGAGTTCTTAACATTAAAGGGGCTGGTTGATGACAAATCAAGAAAAAATTCACCTCTCTTTCCATCAACAAGAAGAAGCCACTTCAATTTTTTTGTTTGAAGATCTAGTCAAGGAATACAATACGCAGGTTATCAATAGCCCGCCTTATCTTAAAAAATACCCACTAACTCTTCATCCTATCGATACAAAAGTGAATTCAATAGTCCGCCCGATGACAAAAGCAGAGATTGAATCCATGAAACCTTTTAAATTTGAAGTAAGTGATGAGATGCGTTTAAAAAAAAATTTTAAATGATCAAAAAACATCATCTGGGCTAATTAACAATATCCCAACAATTATTGGCGGCGTCTCTATCGCAGAAATAGTGAATGAGCTTGGGTTGAAAGGGAAAATATATTACAAAACAGTTGGTGAAAAAACTTACGTGATTTTAAAAGGTCTTCCCCAAGATCGCGCGTATCTAACAGGCACACGATATTTGAATACACATCCTGAAATCATACGATTTAGTTTGGCAAAAGTAAGCTTAAAAGATCTCTATAAAACAGGCTTCAAGTCATCATTGTGGGTGTATTGTGGCATTAAAGCGTTAGAAGGTTTGGATTGCTTGCTAAATGACGACATTGAACCGAGCTTTTTTTCTAACGTTGGGATAGATATCCCAAAAATAGCAATTAATAGTCTTGCAACAGCTGCGATAGGAACGGGTGTAGCAGTAACGGGTTTTTCTGTAGCGGTTGGAGCAGGAATTGTTTTAATAGCTGGATTTGGAGTGGGTATTCTTTTAGAACTTTTATACCACGCGCGGATAGGTCTTTAAATTTTTCATC
>JAJTHR010000278.1 GCA_021298935.1 Parachlamydia sp.
ATAAATTTGACTTGTGATCACCTTCATCTTTAAAAGATCTCTCCTTGTTGATATTCAAAGATATCAACTTCGAAAAGATCTTTTAAATCTGAAGCGCTGACAAGTCAACTTTATGGTTTTATTTTTGGGAAATGGTATAACTCACCTCTGCCAAAAGGAGCGCATGAATGAGCAGATCTTTTGAATCTCAATTAACTTCAAAAATGCTCGCAATATTAGTAAAATATTGCTGCGCTTTTTGAATTAATTGATTTTTCAAAATCTCTTGGCTTTCATTTTGCTCTTTTTGGCAGAGGTGAGTATTTAGGTGAAGAATAAAAGCCCCTCCTTTTCATTTTTTTTATTAGTATCCTTATAGATTTATTAACAGTTAATCACCCTCTTTCTTAGTTTCCTTTTCTTAAGATCCTCTTGCAAACTATTGTCTGATTTGCCATTATTTACTTCCTTATCACCTTTCATCATGGGAGAATAAAATGGATTTTTCAAGGATTGGCTCTGATTGCAAACAGGGGGTCATTGGCGCATATGGCGTATTTACAAACGTATGTGGCGCAATTGCAGATGGCAGAAATGTTGTTTGGATCTTTCAGAAATCATTCCAAGCCGGCGTTCATTTCATAAAATTAGCGAATCACATTCAGGGAACGAACTATCTGCCCAAATTTAGCAAAACAGCATTGTCGGCAGTCGGTATGCATGATTTTCACTTAATATTCCGCGAAGGCAGAGGCTGGTTCAAACCGATCAATTGCAATAACATCGACGCGCAAGCCGTCCTGGTTTCCTTAAAAGAGAAGTTAAGGGAACAGCTTCTAACTAAGGGGTATTTAGGCGATCAAGTGGATGAATTTGCCCGTTTAATGCTCGAAAATCAATTAAGCAGCATGCGCGATAATGATGACGTTTACAGCTCCACAGAGGTGTTTTTGCAAGCTTTGCAAAATCGCATGACAGAAATGTACGACATTGTTTTAGAGCAAATGCCTCCCATTGATGTGTTGGCGGACGGCACCTATTTGAATATATCTTTTGCCGATCGTCAAAATTTAGACCTCTCCCGTGTGGAAGTGGCTTTAATTCCTGCAAAAAGCCTATCTCAATTGATCCATGCCAACTGGTTGGCTGTCAATATTCTCTGCGTTGGGTCCTATTTTCAAAATTGGAATGTTTTAGACACTGCTCGCCATGCTAATTCAATTGGACGATTTAAAGTGACCAGCTGGGTTAAAGATTATACTTTGGAGGCCTGGCTACGCGGAGCTGTCACAGTTGGTTTTGCGCTTACACTCGTTAAAGCATCCATTGACCTTGGCAAAAACTGGTCAAACGAAGTGGAAAGAAGAAGAGCCGCTCGCGAAGTCGCCGCTTCATTATTTGAGGTGATCTACCAAGGCGCTGGATTCTTAAATTACACTCAAGTCACTTCATTTGGCCCTGCATTCATTTACCTGGCTGCCATTGCTGCAAAAAGCTGTGGGATTTGCTGCATTATTGCCGACTCACGTGACAAACGCCGATTTTTAACAGCACCTGCTGCATAATTAAATACAAAGAGAAGGGTTTAAAAAATGAGTACAATTAATGATTATGTAGTAGCTCCAGTCTATCAAGTCGTTGAGGGAATTGGCGGCGGTTTAAAAAAAGGGACGCTTTTTGTAGGCGAAGGGATCAGCCAAATCGCCTATGATGTTTACGACCTAAAAAATGAAGGCTTTGAAAAATGGGTCAAATTCAGTATTTCCATTATTCAGGTGACAGCCGTTGCTTTGGGTCATGGAGATCGTTATAACTTAGCCATCAAAGACTTTGAAGCGCAAAAAGATCTTTATTATGCGACTAAAGTATTTGTGAACCTGAAGGATTTAACACGCAATGGAATCGGTGGATGCAACCTCGCCAGCGTCAAAAAATGTCTATATGCTGCATCCAACGTACTAGACACCGCAAAATTCTTAAAGAAGCAAGAAATTTTCGAAATGCAATGGGCCAATGAGGCATCAAGCCGTATCGGTTCAATTTCACTTTCTTCCTTGCATATTGAAAGTTTTCCTGTCGTGGGTGAATGGTTGAATTGGAAGACAATTGCCGATGTGCCTGTATTAAACAGCTTTACACGCACCCCTAAAGATTTCTTTATCTTCATGGCGTGTTTAATAGAAGTGGGCGAGCTGTTCTATAAGACTGTCCATATTAGCAATGATAATGATGATGATGATGTTGTTCGGGCTAATATGCGCTGGGCTTTTGTCACCAATAAGGATAATATCCTTAAGTTGATCAGCAGCATTGGTAAAATTGTTCTCATTGCGGGCGGCAAGTCTAACCAAATGCACTGGTTTGCCGTGGCAGCTCTTATTGCGAATGGCGCAAGCTGGGCGCAATATAACCGCAAGTGCGCTGCCAGAAGGCAACTCCGTTTTGACACACCTGCAGCCGCGGCGGCTGCTGCGGCCTGATAAAAGGTGGCCTGGCATTCTTGCCAGGCCTTTTCACATGCCGGAGGCAGCTTGACTTCAATCAACAATGCTTTAAATTTCAACTTGACTGAGACCTATTCCTGTTTTCGGAATGGGGCGCAAAAAACCATTGACAACCTCACTGACCTGCTATGCGATTTAGAGGGTCTGCAAAAAGTCTGTCTGGCCGCCCATGCCTTATTGGAGCTTGTGTCTGTCTATCAGAATAAACAGGTGTTAGCTAAATTTCGCGCCTCTTTAAATATCGCCAATTCATTCGATTTATATGGGTTTTTAAAAATCCCCAACCGTTATATCCACCCCATCGACTTAGAGTGTCTGGATGAAGCCCGCTTGCTCAATACCCTGGAAAAAATTCTTTGCCGTTGTTGGATCGATCAAGAGATGACGAATGATCCCCAAATTCGTCATTTTGCTCAGCAGTGCATCCAAAAACTCATAGACGATTTAACAGAAGATGAATGGACTGAAATGACCCGTGACGATTTTGCCCTGATGCTTCAAAATTGCATTGAAGAAAGGCTGCAGGCAATCGATGACTTACCTCAAAATTGGAGCAGGGAGGCAATTGATCTGTCTTTATTGCCAATTAATCATTTTGAAAAATCATGGTCTGAAAAAATTGGTGAATGTTTTTTTGTCAGTGTGGATCTCCTTTGCGTTCCGGCCTTTTTAGGTGAATGGGAAGTCATCGACTTAGACAGGTATAGTGCTCAACTTGGACGGTCACGCCTATTGGCCTGGACGACACGCTATTCACTGGATGATTGGATACGGGCGGGCTTATGCGCAGGATTTTTACTTCAAATGTTAAATGCTCTTCACTGTTTGTTGCTTTCAAATCCAAGTCCAATTGTTAGAAAAAGGGCAGGATGGGACCTTGTTGTATCCGCGACGGAATTAGTTTTCAACCTATCGGCGCTCTGCAATGCAAGGGCTCCTGTTGTTTTCTTTTTAACTTTTGTGGCAAAATCAACAGGAGTGTTTAGCATTTTGTTTCGGCCGGACCGCCCCTACTTCGAAAACGGCTGATTGCATGGTAAAAGGGCAGCCCTTACCCCTGCATGAGTGGTTAATTGTTGCCCTTCTTATCTTAGCCTTTGGGCTTTTAACGATTACCACACTTATCCAAAATCATCGCATTCCTTCGACCACTCAAATGATTGATATATCCTTTGATCTTGTGGAGGTCACTGTGCAGGGTGCTGTGGAGAAACCTGGCGTCTATGAATTGAATAAAGGGCGTAAAATTAAGGACCTATGGCTTCTCTGCGGACCACTTCCTGAAGCAGATTTGAAGGGTTTTAAGCCAAACAGCTACTTGCGTGATGGACAAACCCTGAAAGTCCCTGCTAAAGAAATGATTACGATTTATCTTAAAGGGGCAGTCTCAAAAGAAACTTCTCTTCAAGTTGAAAAGGGAACGAGGCTCTACGAACTTAAAGATAAGATTGAATTTCTGCCTCAGGCAGATTTTGAAAAAATGAAAAATTCACGCCGCCTATTAAAAGATCAGGAACTCATTTTTGTTATTTTTCAAAAGGCAAAAAAACCAATCATTTAATCTAGATAATTTTTGGGTTTTTTATTATAATAATTTATTTAATTAACTAATTGATTTATGATTTTGAGTAATAGTATTACTAGCTATAACATTAGGTCAATTTTTTTAAATACAAAGTTTGAAAATAGTAAAAGCGATAAAAAAAACACTTTGGAAAGTTATCACTGCTATTGTTACAGGAATATTTAAAAAAAATCATAACTTATTTTTTAAAGAATAGATTTTCCCAAGAAGAAGCGCAGGCCAGACTCATCTGCAATAAAAAAAATCCGAAACAAATTTTTACACAAATTAAAACCGCAGTTCTTTCCGATCACGCCGAACGAAATCATAAAGCAGCAAAGGGGGCTGTCTGTGAGACAGAGCAAAAAAAAAGAAAAGAGTGCTCGTGAACAACAGCTCGAGCCTGTATCAAAGAAATGGATAGCTCAAAAAGACTTGGAGGCTGCAGCCTTACAACAGACCGCGGCAATAACAGCCATTCGTGCAAGTCACGCGCGTGCTGAATTTGAAGCCGCATGACTTGAAGAGCATCAAGCGCACACGATTAAGTGAACAAGTCGTTTTCCTGGGCGAGCGAAACGTTGCAACTGCTAAAAATGAGGTTAGTTTTGCTGAAGGGCAACTTAAATTAGCGCAGGAGGATGAGAAAAATGCTAGCGAAAACCTACAGCGGCTAATTGAGCTTGAAGATCAGTTAAAAACTGCTTTGAAAAAGACAAAAGCCTGACAAGCTCGCCTATTTAAAAAAATGCCTCTTCATTCACTTTTAAGCGGTGAAGACAAAAAGACTTTAACTAATCTGGCAGCCCTTTGCAGAAAAAAACGCCTCGATTTTGATCAAAATGAAAATGTATTGAAAGATCCCTATCAAAATAATTTTCGAGCGGCATGCTGGCGCTGGTATCAGGATATTTCAGCTGAGGATCTCAATTCACTCATACCAAAATTCCAAACAATCATTTCAAAGGCTTCAGCAGCTGAATTTGATTTAATTTTCAATGCGCTTGCAGGCCTTCTGGTTTTGAAAGGAGATGATGCGAATGGAGGACAGGAAACTAATACCATTTCCCGAAATTAAAATCATAAATTTGACTTGTGATCACCTTCATCTTTAAAAGATCTCCTTGTTGATATTCAAAGATATCAACTTCGAAAAGATCTTTTAAATCTGAAGCGCTGACAAGCAAACTTTATGGTTTTATTTTTGGGAAATGGTATAACCAGGTTCTAGCTTTCAAAACTGTCGGGATGAAAGCGTCCTCAATGTTTTATGAGGTTTGTCTAACCGAGCTGCAAAATAAGTTTGAAACGGCTGTTATTGAATTTCGTTTGGCTAAATGCCTTGCATATCTTCAGCTTCGCCTCTCTGATGGGTGTAGAAAGCAGGCATATCAACAGACCATTAAAATGCAACGCGCTATCAAAAATCAAATCACAAAAGATGAGCTTCAAACTTTTAATAAAAAATGGGCAACAATTACCCGGCTTAGTTTAGCACACACCCATGAAAGGCATGAACTATTAAACAATCTGGAAAGTTCTGTCATCAATTTTGATGAGGGCGCAGGGGAGTTTGAATCATTGAAATACCTAGCTGATAAAATTCCACTAGTACCCAACCATGAAAATTTTTAGTCTTTCGGCTGCGTCAAAGCCCCGGGGTTGAAGTCATTTTAAGTGGGTTCATATTATTAATATTGACCCACTTAAAATGATTCAACAGCGGGAGCTTTCACGTCAGCCCAAAGGCTAAAAATTTTCATGGTTGGGTACTAGGGTAAAAATCTAAGTTTAGAGTTTATTTGCCTGAATTTAGGTTTGAAAAAAATAAAAACCAATAAAAAGCGCTAAATTAACCATAAGTTTAAATAGGCCTTGCCTAAAAAAGATGCCATGGGTTAGACTATTCGTTTTAGCAAATGTCGATAATAGCATTTACTATTCAAAATGCTTCACCAGCCCTGGTAAGAACGTGTCTCACACGTAACTCGCCACACGCCCTGAAGCCGCATTTGATGTATTTAAAAGCAGCAAGCATAAGTTTGTTGAAGATTAGCAGATCATAAATTGATTAAGGATTGTTTGTATGACGCTTACAATGATGGGTAAAAAGCGTGGCATGATTCAGCTTTTTGATGAAAAAGGCAATGTAGTTGTGTGCACCGTAATCCAAGCTGAGCCGAACGTAGTCACTCAGATTAAAACTAAGCAGACAGATGGGTATTCAGCATTGCAACTTGGCTTCGATAAAATCATTGGTAAAACCCAGTATACAATTGAAGCGAGAACTAAAAAACCTCAACTCGGTCACTTTAAAAAAGCCCAAGTTGAATCCAGACGTCATTTAAAAGAATCAAGAATTGATTCTGTGGATGAGTATTCGCTCGGTCAAGAAATTGGCGTCGATGTTTTTAGCGATATCGAGTTCGTGGACGCCACAGCCATTTCTAAGGGAAAGGGTTATCAAGGGGTAATGAAAAGGCATAATTTTGCTGGAGGACCCTCGTCTCACGGTTCAGGTCACCATCGTCATGCCGGTTCAACAGGGATGCGTTCTACACCTGGCCGCGGCCTTCCTGGTGGAAAAAAAGCAGGTCAGATGGGTAATGAACAAGTAACTGTTCAAAACTTGCGTGTCGTTAGAGTTGACGCAGAAAATCAAGTAATAATAGTGAAAGGGCAGGTTCCCGGACCAAAAAATGGCTTAGTCTTCTTAAGACAAGCGGTAAAAAGACAAAAACAAAAAGCCTAAGAAAAAAGTCTTCTGGAGTTAATTGTGACTACACTTAAAAAGTACAATCTTGCTGGCAAAGAAATAGGTCAAGTCTCCATTGGAGATGAATGGATCAATATTCAAGCCAACGGGCAGATGATTAAAGATTATATCGTAGCGTTGAGAGCCAATGCGAGACAATGGTCTGCAAATACCAAAACACGTGCTGAAGTTAAGCATACAACGAAGAAGCCCCATCCGCAAAAAGGTCAAGGACGCGCACGTCATGGTAACTTGGTTGGGCCTCAGTTTCGTGGCGGTGGCCGCGTATTTGGTCCAAAGCCGAAATTTGATCAACATGTTCGTATTAATCGTAAAGAGCGTCGTGCTGCAATACGGTTTCTTATCGCTGAAAAGATGAAAGAAAATAAAGTTTGGCTCATTGATGATACATCAATGGAATCCCCCAGAACAAAAACTATGGCTCAATTCGTAAAAGGATTGAACTTAAGGGGTAGAGTTTTATTTTTAGGCGAGGGAGCCTATCTTGATGTTGAGACTGAAGGAAAAGCGCAAAAAGTAAGCGTTAGCACTGATAAACATACACACTTTATTAAAAGCATCAATAATTTGCCACGCGCCGAATTCATGCTCGCTTCCAATATCAGCGGTTATGACGTCATGGTAGCCGGTCAGATTGTTTTAACAGAATCTGCGCTGAATGAATTAAAGCAGTGGTTGAATTGAGGGAGAGAATTAAATGACTAGAAAGAGCCCATATGAAGTGGTTAAATACCAGCATGTGACCGAAAAGTCAATGGTGCTGCAACAGCTTAAAACAGCTGAAAGCAACCGTTCTCTTCAACGTTGCAAGTCGCCCAAATATGTTTTCGTAGTAGATCGTACAGCTAATAAAGCCGAAATTGCCGATGCAATTGAAGAAATCTATAAAAATGAAAATGTAAAAGTGACAGCGGTCAATACCATAAATGTCAAAGCAAAACCACGTCGAGTACGAGGAAGAGCTGGATTTAAAAATGCGTTCAAGAAAGCAATTGTTACGCTGCGTGAAGGCGACAGCCTCGATAACGTATAAAGGGAGCTTAAGAGAAGATGTTGAAAAAATTTCGACCTATCACCCCAGGAACTCGTCAGCTAGTATTGCCCACTAACGAGCAATTGACACGCCCTGGAACCACACGTGCCACTGTTAAGCCCACGAAATCATTATTGTTGCCAAAACGACGTACAAATGGGCGCAATAACAATGGTCACATTACATGCCGCCATAAGGGCGGAGGGCATAAGCAACATTATCGTATAGTCGACTTTAAAAGGGATAAAGAAAACATTCCTGCTAAAGTTGCCTCAATCGAATATGATCCTAACAGAACAGCTTATATTGCCTTATTGAATTATGCTGATGGAGAAAAAAGATATATTCTCGCTCCACATGGCTTAAAGGCAGGCGACACGGTTCAAACAAGCGATGAGCCTCCTTTCCATGTCGGTTGCTGCATGAAATTAAAGTTCATGCCTCTTGGCTCCACTGTTAACAATATCGAACTTAATCCAGGACGCGGTGGAAAACTTGTCCGTTCAGCCGGTCTTTCTGCACAGTTAATGGCCCGCAGCGGAGGATACGCAACAATCCGTATGCCTTCTGGCGAAGTCCGCATGGTTAATGAAGATTGCAGAGCGACTTTTGGGGTTGTTTCCAATTCAGAGCGCAACTTGCGCGTTGAAGGAAAAGCCGGTAGAAAACGCTGGAAGGGGATTCGTCCGACTGTTAGAGGAACTGCTATGAACCCGGTTGACCACCCGCATGGTGGTGGCGAAGGTAAGCATAAAGGAAATACACCTCAAACACCTTGGGGTCAGTATACAAAAGGGCTTGTCACAAGATCCAATAAAAAGTCTAACAAGCTGATCGTGAAACGTCGAAGGAAGAAGTAGTTATGGCAAGATCGTTGAAAAAAGGTCCTTTTGTTGATCACCATCTGCAAAAGAAAGTAGACGTCCAAAATAATGAGGGAACAAAAAAGCCGATCAAAACATGGTCAAGACGCTCAATGATCACCCCCGATATGATTGGACACACATTCGAAGTACATAACGGCCGCAAATTTATCACTGTTTTCGTTACAGACAACATGGTGGGCCACCGCTTGGGAGAATTTTCACCCACGCGTACATTTAAAACGCATCCCATTAAGAAGTAAAGGTTGCTAAGATGAATTATGCTAAAGCTATAAGCAAATATATACGCATTAGTCCCCGAAAAGCTCGCTTAGCAGCAGGGTTGATCAGAGGATTGCCCGTTTCTGAAGCATCTG
>JAJTHR010000228.1 GCA_021298935.1 Parachlamydia sp.
AGACCAATTTCGGATACGATAAGTCGGTTCAGTTTGCATGGGTAGCCTTTGTTTTATTTAGTCAGAAACAGACTACTCCATGCTTTTTTTATTTACATTCTATTTCAAATTTGACGTGAAGGCTATTGTGCAACAAGGCCCTTCAGATACGGATTCGTAGATTCGTTTTATCAATTTTATTCTGACTTATTTTAGGAATACAATTGATTCCATCCAGTTCTACAGCAGCATTTGCATCATTAAAAAAAATAATTAATAGCATTATTTTAGACAATTTACAATAATCCTTTAGTTCTGGACATTTTTTCGAGAGTAAAACATGAAAAAGCTCTTTGGATTTTTTATTGCCTCCCTTTTGGTCATTTGTATTCCCCTATCAGGAAACGATTCCTATAGGGACATTAAAGATCAAACACGCACCCCTATCCTCACTCCTGGCTTTGCCAAAAGGCAAACGGCTAAAATCCGCCTTTCAAACGGACTGGAAGCATGGATTATTTCAGATCCACTGGCTCCGCAATCGGGAGCGGTATTGACGGTGCAGGCTGGCAGCTGGGATGATCCCGATGATTATCCAGGACTTGCCCATTTCCTCGAACACATGCTTTTTCTCGGGACAGAAAAATATCCGATTGAATCTGATTACGACCGCTTTATCAAAGCCCATGGCGGTCAGGCAAATGCCTACACAACGACCGACTACACGCTCTACCTTTTCTCCGTCAACCATTCAGCATTCGATGAAGCCCTCGACCGGTTTGCCACGTTTTTTAAAACCCCCCTTTTTAATCCATCCGGAGTGGGAAGGGAATTGCAAGCGATCGATCAGGAATTCTCTAAAAACGTAAATAATGACGAGGACCGGATCTTTCATGTACAAAAAGAGCTTAGCAATCCCAAGCATCCCTACCATCGGTTTAGCACCGGCAATTCTTCTACTCTTTCAAATGTATCGCAGGAAGTTTTAAAAAATTGGTACCAAGACCATTATAGCGCCCATTTAATGAGTTTAATCGTGTATGGATCAGCCCCTCTTGAAACATTAAAACAGCTGGTCGTGCAGGATTTTAGCGCCATCCCTTCAACGGGGAGGGAACCTGAGAAAATTCGCGAATCGGTTTTTGATGAAAGCGAGCTTCAGGGTAAAATGACCTATATTGAACCGATCCGCGAGTCCAGGTCCCTACGTTTGACATGGGAAATCCCAATAAAGACATTAGATCCCCAAAGGGATTATAAAATTGAAACCCTTCTTTGCTACGTATTAGGGCATGAAGGGGAAGGCAGTCTTCTTGCCTCCTTAAAAAAAGACCATTTAGCCGAAACCCTCACTTGCGGGGCCTACCGGCTTGGTTCTGATACCCTTCTTTTTGCGATCCAGGCAGGTCTGACTGAAAAAGGACTTAAAGAAGCCGGAAAGGTCACCGAACGCTGCTTTCAAGCCATCCGCCTGCTTCAAAACACCCTTTTTCCAGCCTATATCTTTGATGAAGTGCAAAAAATTGCCGTCCTTAATTATCAATACCAACCTCAGAAAGAGCCTTTTGAATCGCTCATGTCTTTGGGTGGGCTGCTAGTCAAAGAAGAGATGGCGACTTTTCCAGAAAAACAGTGGATTCCTCAAAAATTTGCGCCTGAAAAAGTGGCTGATTTCTTAAGCTATCTGACTCCTCAGCGAGCTGCTGTCACCTTGATTGCCAAGCAGACAGAGCTTCCTATGGTATTGGAAAAGAAAGAAAAATGGATGGGTGTCCCCTACGATCAAAAAGAAATTCCAGCTGAAGAGCTGAAAAGTTGGCAAACAACTCCAATTGATCCATCGCTCCATTTTCCAGCCCCAAATCAATTCATCCCTCACTTACCCTCTCTCCTTACGCTTGACCAAAAAGAAGATGAAAAAAGCATTCCCCAACCCATACAGCTCATTGACAATCAGGAAGGGATTCTCTACTTCAAGGAAGATAAGCAGTTCTTCGTGCCAAAAATGGTATGGGCCTTTGAGGTGCAAAGCCCGATGATCAATAAGGAAAGCGCCTCCCTTTCCGTATTAGGTGACCTTTATTTAAAATGCCTGCAGGAATCCCTGAATCCTTTCTACTACCCTGCCTCCCTGGCTGATTTGGAATATGAAATGAAGCAGGAAGAGCGCGGGCTGGTTCTCACGATCAAAGGATATCATGATAAGGCTGAGGTGCTTTTTGATGAAATAATGGCAAAATTAAAAAAATGCAGCCCGACTGAAAATGAATTCGAACTGTATAAAAACCAGTTATTGCGGGATTATCAAAACTTCAACCAGGAAAGCGCTCTCGATCAAGGCATTGAAACGTTGCAATGCCTATTGCATCAAACTTATGCCTCCAATGCACAAAAAGCCCAAGCGATTCAACCTGTCACTTACAGGCAATTTTTAGCCTATTCCCATTTGATGTTTGATCAAGCCTACATCAGAGGACTCGTTTACGGTCAGGGAGATGAAATTCAAGCTAAAAGGCTTTGGTCCAAACTTCAATCCACATTGAGCAGTCAGCCATTGCCTGAAAATGAACGTCTGGTGGAGCGCATCCTTGTTCTTTCAGATGAGGGGCCTTATTCGGTGAAAATTAAAGTTCCCTCCCCCGCCCATGCGGTGGTTTTGGCAATTGAAGACAAGTTTTTCTCGTTTAAGACACGGGCTGCCCAGCAAATTCTTGCGCAAGCCATGGCGAGCCCCTTCTATGCGACACTAAGGACCAAACAGCAGACCGGATACATTGTTTATAACCTCGCAGAAGAAATCAATAAACACCTATTTACTATCTTTGCTGTTCAATCCAATACGCATGACGCAAGAGATCTGCTTGCACGCTTTGAATTATTCATTGAAACATTTTTACACGACATGGCGGCGTCACATCTCACAGAAGAAAAATTTGAAACTATTCGTGAAGCATTGAAAATACGCATGATGCAGCCCCCCACTAACCTATCTGAAATGGGAGAACTTCTTAAGCTTTTGACCTTTAGCTATGATGGAGATTTTGACTGGATTGCAAAAAGGGTGCAAGGCTTTCAGGACCTAACCTATCCAGAATTTTTAGAGATAGCCACTCAATTTTTGGGGAAAGAAAATAAAAAAAGAGTCGCCATTCTGGTAAAAGGAAATGTCTCCTCCACTAAAAATCTTCATTACGTTCCCCTTAAATCTCCACAGGAACTAAAAAAAATCAGCCGGTATACCCACATAAAATAAGGTTTATGATAAAGAGTGTTTTTTTATAGGTAAGCAATGGTTCCGGTCGATCTTTTTCATTGGGTGATATTTAATGCGGTCATTTTCTGTCTTTTGGGCTTTGATTTATGGCTTTTTTACCGCAATCCCCATTCTATCAAATTTAAAGAAGCCATCATTACCTCAATCGGCTGGATTTTTCTAGCCCTCTGCTTTAACGTGTGGCTTTATTTTAGTTTTGGTTCAGATCCAGCCCTTAAATTTTTGACCGGTTATCTGCTTGAAAAATCTTTAAGCGTGGACAACCTGTTTATCTTCCTTTTAGTCTTTTCTCACTTTAAAGTGCCTGATGATTGCAAGCATCGTGTTTTATTTTATGGTGTATTAGGGGCAATCATCATGCGAGGCTTGCTCATATGGGCAGGTGTCGCATTGGTCAGCAACTTTGCGTGGACTTTTTACTTCTTCGGCCTCTTTTTAATTTATACCGGTTTCAAGATGGCATTCAGCAAAGAGATCGATTTAAAAATGGAAGAAAATCGTATGTACCGCCTAATTAAATCGACAATAGGCATTACACCCGACTACCGGGGGCAGGCATTCTTTGTTAAAATTGACGAAAGATGGGTTGCCACCCCTCTTTTTTTGGTGGTGATGCTGATAGAAATGGCCGACCTTGTCTTCGCCCTTGATTCCATTCCTGCCATTTTAGGAATTACGACAGACCCCTTTATCGTCTATACTTCAAATGTGTTTGCTATCCTTGGACTCCGTTCCCTGTTTTTTGTTTTAGAAGGAATGATGAAACGCTTTTATCTCCTTCATTATGCTCTTTCCTTCATTCTTGTCTTTATCGGCATAAAAATGCTGAGTGCTAATATTTACCATATTCCCACACCTGTGGCTCTTGGAATTTTAGTCAGTACTCTGGCCCTTGCAGTTATTTTTTCTTATATCTACCCATTAAATAATGAAGAGGATGAAACAATTAAATAACTATATAAATAATTTTATTGTTATTAATTTAATAAAATAGTAGAATTAATACTAAAACATTGAGGTATTATGGTTATCAAAGAACTTCACAATAAGATTGAAGAAAATCAGAAGAAGATGGCTGAGATGATGATCAATTTGGATATTTTAAAAGAGGAATATCAAAATTTAATGAAGGAATTGGGGCTGACAGCGGAAGAATTAAAATCTTTTGCAAAAAATTCTGAAAATTTTTCCCCGCCGATTTGGGAACAGCTTCAAAATGAAAAGAAAGAGGTAGAGGAGAAGCTTGATTTAGCTCTTAATAACATCCCCGATCCGCTTAAAGTAAGAAAGACCATGGATCAAAAAAGTGCGATACAAAACCATTGGCTTTTTGTTCGCTAGAAAAAGCCTCATTAATTTTAAGAAGTACCTTTTTTCAAATGCTACCCTTCTTTTCTAAAAGATTGGGACTGCCTTGACACATAAATTTTTGACTAGCGTCCCAATCGCAGGCCTTGTCAATTAATACCATTTCCCGAAATTAAAATCATAAAGTTGAGTTGTCAGCGCTTCAGATTTAAAAGATCTTTTCGAAGTTGATATCTTTGAATATCAACAAGGAGAGATCTTTTAAAGATGAAGGTGATCACAAGTTAAATTTATGATTTTAATTTCGGGAAATGGTATAACTCTTCTTTCAGGCATAAATTTAGTTGACATTCCAATCCTGAAGAATCCAAAGCTTCATCACTAGTTGGTCAATTGCCTAGAGAAAAAATAAATAAGAAGAATGACTTGTCTGAAATATTTTTTTCTTTTATCCCCATGAAAAAGAGCTCAACAAAATTTTTTACAATTTCAAGTTAAAACAAAAATGAAAAATTGTGTATTCATTATGGTCCTTTGCCTATCTGGTCTTTTATCAAATACATTCCTAAATTCAATTGTTGCTCCTCCTTTATACAGCTGGAAGCCTGAGGGATGGGATAATTTTGGTGATGCTTTGTCTAAGCCCCTGGTTGAAAGAATATTAAAAAGAAAAATTAAAACAGCCACTTTGCATGAGCCTAAATTTTTAGCAATCGGATCGATTCTTCACACAGCTTTTAATGACGATGTTGTTTGGGGCAGTGGTATATTGACAGGCTGGCTGCCGGACCATATTAAAAGATTAGATGTAAGATCAGTGCGTGGTCCTCTTACTCGTGATATTCTTTTAAAAAGAGGGATACCTTGCCCTGCTGTTTATGGTGACCCTGCACTACTTATCCCATTATTATTCCCCGAATTTACATGCAATCCTATTAGAGAATACATTGTCATCCCCCATTTTACAGAAATTGCTTTGTTTGCAGAAGATCCAAATAGTGTCTCGCCCAAAGAACCTTGGCAAACAGTCGTAAAAAAAATAACAGAAAGTAAATTTGTTATTGCAAGTTCACTGCATGGAATTATTGTTGCTGAAGCTTTTGGAATCCCTGCTCGAATGCTTTTAGAAACAAATAATGTTCAACTTTTCAAATATAAGGATTATTATCAAGGCACCGGCCGGCCGAATTTTAAATATGCAACGAGTATTAGCGAAGCATTAAAAATGGGAGGGGAGCCACCTGCAAAGGTCGACTTAGGCGATCTTTTAAGTAGCTTTCCCTTTGATTTATGGGAGTTAAAATAACGCGCCTATTTGAGTTTTTTTAAGATTTAAAAATAAAATTGGAGGATAAAATGAAAAAAAATTTTCTTTTAATTATGTTAGGCTTAGTTCTTTTATTTTCACCAAAAATCAATGCTGATTGTCCAGAACCCTATTGCTCTATTGTAGATTTGCCTTTTGATAATCATGGTTGGTTTGTCAACAAAGATCAGCTTGAGATTTGTTTAAAAGAAAAGCCCATCAACACCATCATCGAAATTGGCTCCTGGTTAGGCTGTTCGACTCGCTTTTTTGCCTCTTCCATTGGAGAGAATGGCAAAGTGTATGCAGTTGATACTTGGAAAGGTTCTGTGCAGGAAGTGGGTGGCCATAAAGATCCTCGTCTCCCCTATCTTTATCAATTATTCTTATCAAATGTAAAGCATGCCAAATTAACTAATAAAATAATCCCTGTAAGAATGGAATCGGCGGAGGCGGCAAAGGCTTTAAATGTGCAAGCGGATTTAATTTATATTGACGCTGCACATGACGCTGCAAGTGTATATCAAGACATAATGGTTTGGAGTCCTCATTTAAAAAAAGATGGAATCCTCTGTGGTGATGATTGGCAGTGGGCAACCGTGCAAGAGGGAGTGACTCAGGCTGCTCGTGAACTTAATAAATCCATTTATTCCTCTAAAAATTTTTGGAGATTATATTGATATGAAACCAATTCCATTTTTTTTATTGCTATGTGTACTTACACTCTTCAAATTTTCAACACAGGCCGAAGAGTTAAGCGAGAACAATCGAAAATTTAATCTTGCAATTTGTGCTATTTTTCAAAATGAAGAATTATTTTTAAGGGAATGGATCGAATATGGCTCATCACGCAAATGAGTACCTAACTTTATGTAAATTATATAATCTCAATTTAAAATACTCAATATCCCTAAATCCATAGGCTTGCCGCTTCATTGTCTTAATCTTGTTATTGATTCCTTCTGTTTTTCCATTGCTAA
>JAJTHR010000355.1 GCA_021298935.1 Parachlamydia sp.
AAAAGAACCATCTGCTGTGTTATTGAGGCTGTTTGGATAACATTTTCGTTATGCACTTTCTGCAATGCTTCATGAGACACCTCGTCAGAATCAAAAAATCGATAGGCTCCTTTGGTATCCCCCCAAGATCCGAATTTCTTAAGGTAAACTGCCATCTGGTGTCTCTAAGCAAGCCAACGCGATTCTGACCGCTCTTTTGGTAAGGCGCTTATCACCGAGCTCTGCTCCCTGTCATTGTTTTTCAATCCATTCCCTGTTCATTATTCTCCTCCTTTTAAGGGAAGAGAACTTACATTCTTCTAGATCTCGTTTTCAAGAAAATTGTGGTTAACGACAAGCTCTTTGCCAGCATCTTGTCGCTAGCATGCCCCCTTGCAGTTCACTGCAAGCAGCAATTTTTAAGCTATTGAAAACATCTCTTAAGTTTCCGTCTTCAATGTCCTGTTCAAATGCCTCCATACTTTGAACGCGTGCTTCCAAGTCGGCGGCATGGCGGAGATTGTATTGCTGACGTAAATCTTCGATTTTAGTCTTTGTTTCATCTTTGAAAAAGCCTGGAAGCGCTTCAGCTCTTTTTGATCCAAAAACATACAGGTAAACGACCCGGGTTAAAACAAAATGGTAGCTATCAGGATCGCAATCCAACACCCTTCCTCTTGACTCTTCATCAATTTGGTCAGGGGCTAAAACATAATCTTTTAGAAGTGTTGCACCTTGATCAATAACATCATTGACCTGGTTACCATAATTAAATAGACGTACCCTTAAAGCTTCACCTCTATTTTGCAGGCGATCTTCTCCCATCTCAGGAATTGCCACTTGATGGGTTCTCATCCAATCTGCAATAAACAGTCTGTCTTCGCCACGCATGAATGCATTATCCACAAGCTGCATCAGCGAAACAAAATTAATGAAGTTAGACCCGGCATTTCTAAAATTATAATACATATGAATGCACTGAAGGACGACAATTCCCACTTTGAAACCAGTTTTTATGACTTGGCCTCCCGCTGTGTGGTCAAGGGCAAAGCGAGCAAAGGATTCATGTGTAAATACATTATTAAAGCAAAGATTATAGTAACTGGCATTTCCTAAATTCCAAAATACGGTAAAGCCTGCGCTTTTAGTCAATGCATGCGTCTTTTCGTTGAAATCAGTGATCTTACCCGGTGAATAAAAATAAGATTCACATTTTGCCGGCATCCATGTCGTTAGCGCAAATGTTCCATAGGCGATGCTTTCTACAGCCGCTGTAACAGCTAAAAGACAAACGGCGATTTCAGTTGCTACCACCTTACCACAAAAAAGAGCATCGCGATTAACGGGTTGTTCCCGATTAAACCAATTTTCTTCCTTCCCAGCAGGATTTCTAAGGATCAATACTTGAGTCGTTAAATCGCTGCTGAAACAACGGATGGGCATCATTATAGTACTCCATTTTTATGCTTTATTAGAAAGGTGATAGTGTAACGATTAATCAATTCTTTTGGAAATAAAATTCTGTTAGTAAATCCTTAATAATAAATTAATGTATTGGGTTTATAATAAAATAAAAAATTGAGGTAAATAATGATTAATATGATTAAATCTTTTTTTTACGATGAAATAAAAGTAGATTTTACAAAAAAGTTACCCAAAGAGACTGTGAAAAATGTGATTGAATTTTGTCAAACTAATGATGTTAATAATTTATGTTTGGTAAATAAAACTTTCAATAAAACTACAAAAGAAACTTCTAAATTTTTTATATCATTCCTTGTAAATAGAATTTTAAATGGTTTGAAAAATGAAATCACATGCAGTGACGAATTTCTTCCAAAAGAAAAATCTCTTTTTACCATGACTAAAACCTTTGAATTAAAGCTTAGCGAGAAGTTATCTCTACAATTTAAATTAAAAAATGTGGCTTGCCAGATTCCAGGAACTCGTCAATCTGGAGGTCAAAATATTTGCAGTTATACTAGTGAAGTTACCGTTTTGAACGATAATTCCAATGTCATACTTAAAAAAGCTGTGGAATTAGCGCAAGAAAAGATTAATCTGCTTGTAAAGAATAACGTTGATTTAGCCATGAGAAAAGTATTTAAACTTGAATTTTAAGACTATGTTACTCAACATTATGTTATTCAGCATAATGTTGGTGTAATATGAAATTTGTGAATCGTCATGAAGAATTGGCTCGTTTAAATCGGCTGATGGAATCCAATCAGGCGGCTTTAGCAGTCGTTTGGGGAAGGAGGCGGGTAGGAAAAACAAGGCTTTTACTGGAATGGTCTCATCAATGGAAGGGGATCTACTATCCGGCCGATGAGTCCTCCCCATCTGTGCAAAGAAGGTACTTTTCCCTTGCCATCGAACAAAAAATTCCCGGCTTTTCTTCAGTTGAATATGCAGACTGGAGCTCTTTGTTGACGAGGCTGGCCAAGGAAGCCATATATGAAGGCTGGCGAGGGCCCTTAATTATTGACGAACTTCCCTACTTAATTTCTAATTCTCCAGAGCTCCCAAGCGTTTTGCAAAGCTTTATTGACCATGAGGCAAAAAAAGCAAAGATGGTGGTGGCATTCTGTGGATCCAGCCAGCAGATGATGCAGGGCGCCGTATTGGATGCTTCTTCCCCCTTGTTTGGCAGGGCGCATGAAGTGATGAAGCTCGGCCCCATAGGGGCAGGGTACATGGGCGAAGCCCTGGATATCAAAAATGCTATTGAAATTGTTGAAAATTACTCAATTTGGGGAGGTATCCCTCGGTATTGGGAACTTGTAAAAAATGGCGGCCTGTCGTTGTTCGAGAACATTGACCGCCTGGTGCTTAACCCTTTGGGAGCTTTAAATGATGAACCAAATCGTTTACTTCTGGAGGAATCTGCCATCCATTTGAGGCCGATACTGGATGCAATTGGTTTGGGGGCCCATCGTTTGTCTGAAGTCGCCATGCGTATTGGAATGCCGATCACCTCATTTTCCCGCTCAGTGCAACGGTTATTGGAATTGGATTTAATTGAAAAAGAAGTGCCCTTTGGAGCAGACGAAAAAAATTCAAAAAAAACATTATATAAAATTAAAGATCCATTCATTCGTTTTTGGTTTCGCGTGGTTGCCTCACAACGCAGTTTTTTAGCTCAAGCGCGGGCAGAACAGCGTCTTCATTATTTAGAGGAATTCATCCATCCCCTTTTTTCCATCGCCTGGGAAGAGCTTTGCCGCTCTGCTGCACCTCATTTAAGTGTTTGGGATAATAAATTGTTTAAACCAGCCAGCCGCTATTGGCATAAAAGCGAGCCAGAATTTGATATCCTGACCGAGACGTTGGATGGAAAAATTTTATTTATTGGGGAAGCAAAATGGACTAAAAAAGCAGTTTCAAAAGAGTGGGTACATCAAAAAATTGATGAATTGAAAAGCAAAGGGCTTCCTTTGGGATTAAAGAGGCACTATGTTTTTTACGGTTTATTCATTCCTGAAAAGCCGAAAGGATTAAACTTGCCTCCCAATGTGGTCGTTGTAAATGCTAAAGAGGTGTTGAACGCTTTATAGCTTTTATAGGGGACGGGCTGTCAATGCGTTCCACTCTGTAGCTGAAATGGAGCCATCCGGGTTGAGAACTTCCAAACGGTAGGCCGGAAGAAAGATTTCCCTTTCGTTGCGGATGGTAAAGTCATTTCCAAAAGCAGCGTGGGCCATTTGTACGATTTGATGGCGGGTAAAGTTTCGGGCTGCTTTTTGAGCTCCGTCTAACGGCTTTGTGACTAGCTGTTGCTTGAGCTTGGTGTGCGGGTTGATCAAAAAACGGGGATTTTCAAAATGGAGCTGCAGCTTTTGCCCATTTTGCACAATCAGGTGTTTTTGCTTGGCGCTGTCTACCCAGGGCTGCAACACTTCACGGTCGATTTTGAGAGTTTTTTGCAGTTCATCGATTGTCAAAGGAGAGCCATTTTGGGCAAGGGCCTGGATGATTTTTAATTCATTGCGGCTGGCCTGGCATTCGAGGCAGTCCCTAAACCCATGCGTTGTTTCCCACGTATCGGTATTAAGAACAATTTCCCCGTCTGTCAGCCCCCAGAGAACAACCCCTTCCCGTGGTTTGTTGTCTTCGGTGTACTTGACGTCGAATAGGAGATAGGGATAATACTTTGTGAGTGGTGCCTGGAAGCTCTTCCGGCTGCTGTCAAGCAGCTCGGAGCGGCGATCCTGCATGATCTGCTCAGGCGTATACCTGGATTCCAGCGTGGCCACTTCCTGGTTGTCGATGTACTGGACAACCTGCTCTTTCCACGAAATGAGGGCCGGGTTATTGTCCCAGGCCCAATAGAGTCCAACAGCTCCGGCTGCCAAACAGGCAAAAAAGAGGATGCGAGGGGATGTAAGACGCACTTTTTTCGATTTCGATTCTTTTTTGCCCATTTGACAATCCTTAATCTTTCATGGATAACAAAAATTCAACATTGCTTCCCGTTTTCCTCAAACGCCCAAGAAGGAGGTTCATGGCATCGCCAGGAGCGAGATCAGCTACAGCTTGACGCAACAGGTAAATTTTTTCAAGCTCATTTGGATGATAAAGAAGTTCTTCTTTTCTCGTTCCACTCTTGATAAGATCAATGGCTGGATAGATGCGGCGATCAGCCAGGCGGCGATCGAGCACAAGTTCCATATTGCCCGTTCCCTTGAACTCTTCGAAAATCACCTCGTCCATACGCGAGCCTGTATCGATCAATGCTGTCGCAATAATCGTCAGCGAGCCGCCCTGTTCAATGTTACGCGCCGCTCCAAAGAAACGCTTGGGCTTATGCAGAGCGTTCGCATCGATACCCCCTGTTAATATCTTACCGGAATGGGGCTGGATGGTGTTATAAGCACGGGCCAGGCGGGTAATGGAGTCAAGAAGGATCACAACGTCATTGCCATGCTCGACAAGGCGGCGCGCTTTTTCAATCGCCATTTCTGCCACTTGCACGTGTCTTTCAGGGGGTTCATCGAAGGTGGAAGCAATGACTTCTCCGATGACGATCCTTTGCATGTCGGTCACTTCCTCAGGACGCTCGTCGATCAGAAGGACAATCAGGATAATATCGGGGTTATTGATCGCAATGGCATTAGCCACGCTTTGCAATAAGATGGTCTTTCCAGAACGGGGAGGAGCGACAATCAGTCCGCGCTGTCCCTTACCAATCGGGGCGGCCAAATCCAGCACCCGTGTGGCAAGCTTTTCTTTCGACGTTTCCATCACGATCCGTTCACTTGGATAAAGAGGGGTCAGGTTTTCAAAAAGAATTCTTTCTTTAGCTTTTTCGGGAGAGCGGCCGTTGATTTTATCGACTTTTAAAAGGGCAAAGTACTTCTCTTTCTCTTTAGGGGGGCGAATCGTGCCGCATAGAGTATCCCCTTTTTTTAAATCAAACCGGCGGATCTGTGCAGGAGAGACATAAATATCTTCTGCAGAGGGGAGGTAATTATAGTTCGGGGAACGTAAAAAACCGAAGCCATCCGGCAGGATTTCTAAAACACCTTCTCCATAGAGAATTTCATTGGGGTTTTCAGAAATCGCTTTGACAATTTCAAACACCATTTGGGATTTTGTCAAAGAGCCCGTATGCTTAATGCCAATATTTTTACCATATTGGTTAAGCTGGTCAATATTCATTCGCTGGATATCGGCAATTTTTGTGATGATCTCTGGTTTAGATCGATCGTAATTAGAATGGGGAGACTGTTGGTTGTCCCCGGTTTGCCTTTCAGGGGCTTGATCCTCATATGTCATCGAGGACTCTACAGATGTATTTTCGCTATTCTCTGGGTCCATTAAAAACAAGACTCCGCTGTTAGATTGGTTGATTGATTAAATTTGTACGTTTTCCATGCCGTTGTCTTCCGTTAACTCTGCAAAAAGTTGTTTGACAGGCTCATTAAGAGCAATCAATGTGTCGTTATTCATGATCACATAGTCGGCACGGAGGGCCTTTTCTAAAGGCTTAAATTGATTGGACATTCTTCTTTCAAATTCCTCACGGTTGGATGGCTGAGATGAAATAAAACGTTCGAGGCAAGTCTTGTCTTCTGCCAGAATGACCGCTGTGGCATCAAAATATTTTTCACCATTGCTTTCAAATAATAAGGGGACTTCCGCAACAAAGAGGGCAGGCGGCTGATTTGCATTCTGTTGTGCCAGGTGAGAGTGTTTGATTTCTTCATACACAGCCGGATGGAGGATCTGCTCCAATTCTTTCATTTTTTCAAGGTCCCTAAAGACTATTTCAGCCACAAGAAATCGGTCAATTTGCTCTTCAACAAGAATGTCAGGACCAAGTAACTGGACCACCTGTCGAATAATTTTATCATCGGTTGATAATAACTGGTGAACGATTTCATCGGCGCTTAGGACGTAAGCTCCAAGTTCTTTTAAGAGTCGGCAAACTGAAGATTTGCCGCACGAAAGACCGCCTGTTATGGCTACTTTTTTCAATTTTAACATTCTTTCCAATTTTTGCCAATATGGATGTCGACTACAAGAGGGACTTTTAGTTGCATGATGCCTTCCATGGTCTTTTTTACAAGGTCTGAGGTCGATTCGATTTCTTCTTGCGGTACTTCAAAAATCAGTTCGTCATGGATTTGAAGAATCATGGAACTTTTTCTCCTATCCTCAATAATCTTTTTATCAATTTGCAGCATAGCCATTTTTATCAAATCGGCCTGGGAGCCCTGAATGGGTGTGTTGACAGCAAAGCGCTCGGCTGTCGCCCGGATCATGGCATTAGGGCTTTTAATTTCGGGCAACAGCCTTTCCCGCCCCATCATGGTCGTCGCTCGCCCGGTCATGCGTGCTTTTTCTTTGCAGCTCTCTAAAAATTCTTTTACCTTGGGATAGCGTTGGAAGTAAAGTTGGATAAAGACGGCTGCTGTTTTATTGTCGATGCCTAATTCTTGCGCCAGCCCGAAGGCCTGCTGGCCATAAATAATGCCAAAATTAACGGCTTTAGCTTGATGCCTTTGCTCTTTGCTTACCTCTTGCAGCGCTAAGCCAAAAATGAGGGAGGCAGTAAAAGTGTGGATGTCCTCATTTTCAGTGAAGGCTGTCAGCAGGGCAGGATCCTCGCTGAAATGGGCAAGAAGGCGCAGCTCAATCTGAGAGTAGTCGGCAGCTAAAAAATTCCATCCCGGCTCTTGCGGGCGGAAGGCCTCGCGGATTTTACGCCCCACTTCGGTCCGTACGGGAATATTTTGCAAATTCGGATCCTGGCAGGCGAGACGCCCTGTCGCGGCCACAGATTGGTTGTAATTGCAATGGATGCGCTGTGTTACCGGGTATACTTCAAGAGGCAAGGTTTCCACATAGGTGGAGCGAAGTTTTTCTAAAGTGCGGTACTCTAGAAGCTTGCCTGCGATGGGATAAGCGCTTTTCAGGCTTTCGAGAACATCTGCATTAGTGGACAGGCCGGTCGCTGTTTTTTTCGGCGCCTTGATCCCCAGTTTGGAAAATAAAATTTGGCTCAGCTGTTTAGGGGAATTCAGGTTAAAAGGCTCCCCCGCCATTTCAAAAATCGCTTTCTCGAGCGTCTGTATTTCGCATCCGATCTCCTGTCCCACCTTTTGTAAAAAGGGTGTATCGACGAAAATCCCTTGCCTTTCCATCCGCGCTAAAACCTGTAAGAGGGGAAGCTCAAGGTTGTAATAAAGTTGGTTCAGCCCCCTTTCTTCGAGTTGTCTGGAAAGGCGCTGCTTCGTCCGCACAATGTAGTCGGCCTCTTCGCAGGCAAAATTGGAGACCTCCTCCAAAGGGGCCTCTTTCATGTTCAGCTGCCCCTTCCCTTTCCCGATCACTTCAGACAAAGGGGTCTTGATCTTGTCAAAAAGCTCCAGGGTTAAATGTTCCAAGGAGTGCTGGCGCAAATGGGAATTGAGCAGATAGGAAGCGAGCATTGTGTCAAAGCAAATGGTTCCAAGGCGGATGCCGTAATTTTCTAAAACGTGGCTGTCGAATTTGATATTATGGCCGTAAAAGCCGATATTTTCGTGTTCAAAAAGGGGTTTCAGCGAATTCAAGGCATTGTCGGAATTCAGGCTATTATTGAGAGGAATGTACCAGGCTGTCGAGGGATCAACGGCCAATCCAATTCCTACAATTTCCGATTTGATTGGGTTGGGATGGGTCGTTTCAATGGTTAGGGCAATTTCTGTCTGCTTTGATAAATGTTCAACGAGTGCCTTAAGGGCATCTTCATCATTGACAAGGGTGTAAGAGGTTTTTTCAATTTCCGCCGGGACATCTAAAACAGATGCTTGCGGAATTTCCAGTTCTTTGATTAAAGAGAAAAAGCTCATTGATGCATAGAAATCCTTAAGCGCTTCCCAGGAAGGAGGTGATAGGCGGTAGAACTCATCCTGCTCAGGGATGATGACGGAAAGGTCGATTGTAACCAGCTGTCGGCTGAGAAGGACTTTGTCTTTTTCTTCGCGTAAGGTGTCTTGTTTTTTCTTGCCCGAAACCTCATCCGGATGATCGAGAAGGTAGTCAAGGGTCTTAAATGTGCCCAATAGGTCTGCGGCAGTTTTGGGGCCGAATCCTGATAAGCCAGGAATGTTATCCGAGGCATCACCGGTAATGGCCAAATAATCGATTATTTGCTCAGGCCTGACTCCAAATTGATTCTCAACACCTTCAGGATTTAAAATAAGATTTTCCTTGAAGGTATTAAGGATCCATGTGCGCTCTGTGACAAGCTGGCACATGTCTTTGTCGCTCGTGCAAAGGTATGTTATTGATTGATGGTTTTCCGCCCACTTGGCGACAGCTCCCATTGTATCGTCAGCTTCCACATCGGGGATCATCAATTCAGGGATTCCCATCAACTGGCAAAAATACTGCGCCCTCAAAATCTGATGGAGAAGGTCTTTTGGCATTTCCTTCCTGTTGGCTTTATAATCGGGAAAGAGGGCCGTCCGCTTCTTTGCATTATTCGGTCCATCAAAAACAGCCACCAAATGCGTCGGGGCAAAATCTTTTACGAGCTTCATCACCGAACGGATGAAGCCGAATAAGGCATTCGTCGACTCTCCTTTTTGGTTAGTCATGTGCCTGATGGCAAAATAGGAGCGGTAGATATAGCCTGAAGCATCTAAAATAAAAAGTTTATCCATCGTAAGTGCTTAGCCTGAAATAATAAGGAAAATAAATAAGGAAGTTATGAAAAGCATAATTTTAACATAGTGAAAAATTAATGTCATTATTCATTTGATTTTTTTATTTATGTTAAGTTATTATAACACTTATTTAATAATTAATATAAGGAAGATTAAAATGAAAATCTCTTCTCTCATCCTCTCAGCCGGCTCGGCCCTTTATCAAAAAGTGAGCAGCAATCCGATTGTTGTGACAGTCGCCCTTGCGGCCCTCTCGGCTTTGGCAGTTTTAGCCCATCGAGTGTATAAAAAATATAAAGCGTCAAAACTATTGGATGAGGCTATTCAATTAACCATTGCAAATCAACTTGAAAAAGCCGATCGCTGTTTAAAAAAAGCTCTTTTGTGGGGCAATCAAGAAAAAATATTGGAAAGGTATCTGGCTGCATTGGAACAGCAAAATAGATGGGTCCATCTTCAGGCAAAAGTGGAAGAATCGTTTCCCCCTCGAAGTACTGAGGTACAGCGTCTTTATGGCCTAGCATTATGTATGCAAGGAAAATATGAACAAGCCCTTTTAAACCCTTTGCCAATTAATTTGAAAATTCAGGCTTTGCAACAGTTTTCCAGCCGCTTATTGAGTGAAAAAAAATGGAATGAAGCACAGATATATTTGAGTCAATTGGTATTAATAAAGCCGGCTGCGAGGGTGGATGGAAAGCAAGTTGAGCTGCTTTATGTAAAAGCCTTGATGGAACAAAACGAATGTGAACAAGCCGAAGAATTTCTGGCTCGCAAGCTAACAAGGGATAGAGAGGCTTTTTATGAAAATTCTGCTTATGGGGCCTTGTATGGTATTTTGCTTCTCAACAAGGAAAAGGGGGAGGAAGCTTATCAAGTGTATTCCAACACTCTTCAACGCCATCCTGAGTGCACCCATTTATTGATTTATCAGGCAGAGGCGCAAGCATTAGCGAATCAACCGTACGATGAGAGGCACGCTCCATTGCAAGATTTCTATACTGCTATTTCGTCAGAAATTTATACTAATCGGTGTCTGCAATTGAAGAATGCCGCCATTCTATCAAAAATGGCTGAAGTTAGACTTGAAATGTTTCCGGATGTCGCGCGCCTATATGATAACATCACACACCTTTTAACAAATGCAGTTGAAGAGACGTTCCAGGAAGACTTTCAGGAAGGGGAATTAGACCCCCTTTGGAAGGCCATGGCTTTACGCACAATGGGCGAGCCGGAGCGGGCAGAGGAAGAGCTTCAAAAAATCTTAAGTCTCCACCCTCATCATATATATGCCACAAGGGAAATGATGCATTTAAAAGTGAGTGTATTTCTAAACAATGCGGTTAAGAAATTTCAGGAGGGCCAGCATGAAGAAGCAGAAATAAATATCCAGGGTGCTCTGATGTTAAAAGAAACGCCTATTTTGTTAAAAAATGCAGCAGAACTATATTTTCAAATGCAAAAATGGGATCGATTAAACGAAATGATTGTCAAGCTGATGGACATTGAACCGGAGGCAAAAATTAATGGTCTTAGTCTGCACGCCCTTCAAGCCCTTAGCAATTTGAAAGAGGGGAAATTTGAAGAAGGTCGTGAAAAACTGCATGCCATTTATGAAAATCAACCGGAAGAATTCTTTTCATCTTGTTTATCCGAAACCTATTCCTGGATTAATCTTTACCATTTTAAAGAAAATCAGGAAGAGACTTTGCAAATTTTGCAAAAAGCTTATCAGCAGAATCAATCCCTTGATATACTGACAATGCAAATTGAAGCCATGATGCAGCTGAAACGCCCTTACGACGAAATCATCCAGCTTATTAATGAGACAAATATTTTATGCACGCATCCGATCTATTGTTCGGCTTGTAATTTGGACCATTTGACGCATTATTTCCGGTTAAAACTGGCTTATGGTCAGTCTGCAGAGGAGGCAAGGGGTGTACTTAGGGATGTTGTAGCGCATTTTCGGGCTGTTGATCCAACCGCCAAATTCGCAAAAGCCAAAGCGTTGAAGGCTTTAGGTGAAATCGCTGAAGCAAAAAGGTTATTGGAAGAAGCGGTTTTGGAAGCTGATGATTTTATGTTTCGGGAAGAGCTCCGCATAATTAACGAAATAATGGTGTAACGCTTTATTCTATTTTAATCTCAAAAAGCAAATAAGACGGGCCTTGTTGCACAATAGCCTTCACGTCAAATTTGAAATAGAATGTAAATAAAAAAAGCATGGAGTAGTCTGTTTCTGACTAAATAAAACAAAGGCTACCCATGCAAACTGAACCGACTTATCGTATCCGAAATTGGTCT
>JAJTHR010000321.1 GCA_021298935.1 Parachlamydia sp.
TCACCCCTTTTCAAGCAACCTATCCTGAGAATTATCTATTAGCTGCCGGTAAGAGCGACGAACTACGTCTAACCATTTTAAATGAAATCCATAACACTTTCAGCCTGGATAAGTTACAACTATCAAAGGGTTTAAAGGTACTGACGCTTGGATGCGGGATCGGTTTATTAGAAAAAGAAATGGCCATCCAAGTTGGCCCCCGCGGGTTAGTAATCGGAACCGACATAAGCGCAGAACAAATCGCCATTGCTAACGAAAACAAGTGTGAGGGTCTGCACTTTGAAAAAAGGGGTGCGTTGGAAGCGAGCCAATGGCCGGACACTTTTGATAGAATTCATTGCCGCTTCCTGCTTATACCATTTCCCAAAAATAAAATCATAAAGTTGACTTGTCAGCGCTTCAGATTTAAAAGATCTTTTCGAAGTTGATATCTTTGAATATCAACAAGGAGAGATCTTTTAAAGATGAAGGTGATCACAAGTCAAATTTATGATTTTAATTTCGGGAAATGGTATTATTAGCTCTTTAAGGTGGCAAATCGAAAGCTGGCAAAATAGGCGACAAGGAAATACAAAAAGATGAGACGTCATAAACGAAGAGCAACGCACTGGTTAGGAAAGATCGCGAAGCGAGAACCTGCCTTGTTTGCTCATTGGAAAATGGGTGTCACGCCGGCGGCTGGATGATAAGAGCCGGATGAGTCGAGAGACTCCCGTACGGTTCTGTGAGGGCGTGAGGGTGAAAATCCCTTGCGCTAATCGACGTAACATACTCGTGAAATCCTTGAAAGCAGCAGAAAGAGTCATGGAATCTGTGAAGAAATTCATAGAAAACAAGCTCAAACTGAAAGTCAACGAAGAGAAGACATTTATACCACAAATTAGTCAAGCTAGGATTTAACAAACGAATGGCGTCAAAGACAGTCTTGATCCTGATCTTGCAACCTTTTTCTGGACACTGAGAACATATTTATCATTTTTCTTCGGACCAATTCTTCGAGATTTATAGATTGGAGGCTCTGCCTCCAAACCACCGACCAAGAAAAAGGCTCTCACTGCGACCGAAAGGCGATAGGTGACAGATGTCTTCAGTGGGGGCGCTAGCCCCCATTTTTCTTCGCCAAGCTTTAAATGTTATCTAAGCTGTCCTCAGAAAAAATCTTGGTTAGGCAACCGCTTGCCCTTGTTTTCTCCAACTATGCTCGAATTCCTCAGGCGATGAATATCCTATAGTTGAATGAAGTCTTTTCCGGTTATAATACCATTTCCCAAAAATAAAACCATAAATTTGATTTGTCAGCGCTTCAGATTTAAAGGATCTTTTCGAAGTTGATATCTTTGAATATCAACAAGGAGAGATCTTTTAAAGATGAAGGTGATCACAAGTCAAATTTATGATTTTAATTTCGGGAAATGGTATAAAGAGAAGATTCAGAACTTTTGACTCCAGCAATTACTTCTTTTCAAACCTTGGCGATATCTGTTATTATCTCAAGCAATGTAGTGGATAAAAATGGCTACAGTTAAAGAAACAATCTTTTTCGACAAGTGTTTTGGATAGAAACATTTAAGGAGAAGACCGACAAAGAAGCGGTATGCAATCGATTGGCATATCTTTTTTTTGAACCATCCGATCCTGAAGTCTTTACATCACATCAGAAAAAAACAACATGAATACACAAATTCTTAAGGAGCCAATTACAAATGCAACAAGCTGTTCCATACGTCTTTCTCCAGCAGGAACATTGCACCTCGATGGTATTCATCAAAACAGTTTTGCTCCTCTTAAAAGACTTCTAGAAACCTTTGAAAGAGATTGGAGGGAGGGGTGGTTTCGCCTCGCTTCTGAAAAATTCCTGTTTCTCGATGATCATTCAATCAGATACTGGAAGGATATTGCTGCACATTATCTGACATCTCTTTGCCATCTTCCTCCTGAATCTGAATTTTCTCCTTTGAAGCCACCAGAAAAAGACCAACTTTCTGACTGGATTTTGAATGTTCCACCAATGATGGGTGGTGAATACTTAACCATCGATAGAATGATTAGTCTTTGGGATCATCTCAATACATGGATGGGACATGTTTCTTCAAAAAACGGGGGTATTCACACTTTTTTAACAGAATGGGCTCCTCAATGGCGTCAGGTAGGACGAGTTTGCTTTCACTTAGCTGAAAACAAAAACAATATTGATTTTCCTTTTGCTTTTCTTGCTACTTATTCCACTGGATTTTGTTCTGGAGGCAAACTGCGACATCTTCCGCTGAAAGATGCACTTCAGCAGTATGCAGGAGATAATAATCGAGCAGCCTTAATCAATCTTTTAACGCCTGTACAAAACGCTTCAGAAAAATGTCTTTGGGTGAACGATTTAGTCTCTTCTGGTGAATTATACCAACCTGTAGCCTGGTCAGCTAATAAAGCATACAAGTTTTTAAATTCCGTTCCGCAATTAGAAGAATCTGGTCTTTCCGTTCGGATCCCTAACTGGTGGAAACGACGTTCTCGCCCTCAGGTATCAGTGACAATTGGTTTATCAAATAAAAAGCTCAGCGCATCTGCTCTTCTTGACTTTAAAGTGGAACTCGCTTTTGGCGATGATCGCTTAACCGAAGAGGAATTGGCAGAGTTGTTAAAAAATGATCAAGGTCTTGCGTATCTTCGAGGACAATGGGTTGAAGTAGATAGTAAGAAGTTACAGGAGGCATTAACCCATTGGAGAATGGTTCAGAAACAGCAAAAAGAGGGCAAAATTTCATTTATAGAAGGAATGCGTCTTTTAGCTGGTGTTCCAGCAGAGTTAGAAGACTTCACCTTTCAAGAGGAACATCGTCATTGGATCAATATTACAGCTGCGAAAGCTTTAGGCGAGACCTTAAAAAGCTTGCGCGATCCCACATTAATTTCTAATGAACCAGTAAAAGGTCTTACAGTTTCGTTAAGACCCTATCAACAAGAGGGGGTAAACTGGCTTTCATTACTTTCTGGATTAGGTTTAGGGGCTTGTCTTGCTGATGATATGGGATTAGGTAAAACCATTCAAATTTTATCATTACTTCAGCAAGTTCAAAATAATAAGTTATCAGAAAAGTCTATCCCTTCATTATTGATTGTTCCGGCGTCCCTCTTAGGAAATTGGCAACGAGAATCGCAACGGTTTACACCATCCCTTAAATTCTTGCTCTTACATCCTTCAGAAATGAAAAACTGCACAATTTCAGAAATTGAAAATTCATTGGATAATTTTTTTAGTGGTATTGACTATGTTGTCACAACATATTCGATGATTGTAAAGATGAAATGGCTTTCAAAAGTTTCTTGGAATTTACTCATTCTCGATGAAGCTCAAGCGATTAAGAATGCTGGAACGAAGCAAGCCAAGGCCATAAAATTACTCAAATCCCAATCAAGGATTGCTCTTACAGGAACACCCATAGAAAATCACTTATTTGATTTATGGTCTTTATTTGATTTTTTAAATCCGGGGTTACTTGGATCATCAAAACGATTTAGTGAATATATAAAAAATTCAAGTCAGTCTAGACAGTATGAGTCATTACGCAAGTTAATTGGTCCTTACATGTTAAGAAGGATGAAAACAGACCCTAGAATTATTTCTGAACTACCGAACAAAATTGAAACAACGATCTTCTGTACATTGTCAAAGCAGCAGGTACAACAATATCAAGCAGTCATTCAAGAACTTTTAAGAACTCTGCAAAACATTTCACCAAAAGATCGACGAGGAGCAGTCTTAAAAGTCTTATTAGAACTCAAACAGATTTGTAATCATCCTTCTCATTATGCTGGTTCTGGAGAATATCATCCCTCACATAGTGGAAAATTTGAACGCTTGCAGCAGATTTGTGAAGAACTTGCAGTAAAACAGGAAAGAGTATTAGTTTTTACACAGTTTAGCACCATTATTGAGCCTCTAGAAGAGCATCTCAGTCAAATTTTTGGCAGAAAAGGATTAATACTTCACGGCGGAACTCCAATCAAAGAACGCAAAAACCTCATTGAGGATTTTCAAAGAGAAGATGGCCCTCCATTTTTCGTGTTGTCTCTAAAAGCAGGTGGAACAGGATTAACATTAACTGCAGCGTCGCATGTGATCCATTTTGATCGTTGGTGGAATCCTGCTGTGGAAAACCAGGCAACAGATAGAGCTTTTCGAATTGGGCAGAAAAAAAATGTGCAGGTACATAAGTTTGTAACTCAAGGCACCATAGAAGAACAGATTGATGCTATCATTACTTCTAAGAAAAAACTGGCCACAGAAATTCTGTCCCCTTCAGATGAAATATCTATAACTGAGTTGCCAGACGATGAACTTCTACGTTTATTAACTTTAGATATCGATCGTGCAACAGCAATTTAAATAAGGATAAAACATTATGTATTGGAAACCTTATGTACCAGTGGGCCAGCGTCAAGCAAATGCTAAAAAGAAGATGGATACATTACGCAAACAAGGGCAAAAAATCGAACCTGTAGAAATTGAAGGGAAAAAAATTGTAAAAAAATTTTGGGGAATCAAGTGGTGTGATCATTTGGAATCTTTTGCTGATTATAGCAATCGTCTTCCAAGAGGGCGTTCATATGTCAGGAATGGAAGTGTATGCCATCTTGGCATCAAAGAAGGCCACTGTGAAGCTATGGTAAGTGGTAGTGAATTATATAAGATTTCAGTCAAAATCAAGACATTACCAAAAGAAAAATGGGAATCTATCAAAAAGCGTTGCACAGGAAAAATAGGTTCCATTTTAGAGCTATTACAGGGGCAATTATCAAATCACGTGATGGAAATTGTCACCAACGTGAAAGATGGGCTTTTTCCTTCTCCGAAGGAAATAGATCTAGATTGTAGTTGCCCAGATTGGGCAGACATGTGTAAACATGTCGCCGCTGTACTTTATGGTATAGGAAGTCGCCTAGATACTCACCCCGATCTTCTTTTTCAACTCCGCGGAGTGGATGCTTCTGAATTAATTGACTCTCAATTAAGTTTAGAAACTTCAATAGCAATGACACAGTTGGATCAATCTTCCCTTTCCGATATATTCGGCATCGAATTGGATTCACATGCAGCTGCAAAAAAGGTTGAGCCGTTATCACAAAAAAGCTCATCTCGTTCTCCAGAAATAGCACAAAAAAATGAGGCGAAAAAGGCAAAGCTAACTTCGAAATCAAAAGAAAAAAAATCTGCAGCCATCTTCAATGTTGATCAATTAACAGGTAAGTCTTTTCGTTGTTTTCGTGAAAAACTTCATCTTTCAGTCCAAGAGATGGCCTCATTAATAAGCATAACCCCTGCATCCATTTACAGATGGGAAAAATGCCCTAATGTGCTGAACCTCCGTGCCAAGACAAGAAAAGCATTGATTGAGTTATCTCTAAAGGCAAAATGAAAGAAAAAACATCGTGGTCATTGAGTTGATAGGCAAACATCTCTTGAACATACCCCATCCAGATTTGTTATTAGCTGAAGACCTTATCTATAAGCCATCTGGACTTATCCTTGAAAATTTGAAAACAGAGGATGAAAGTGCAAACTATGGAGCTGCTGAATTTACCATCAAAAACCGTTCTGTCAAATTTCGCGTAGGAAAGATTACTCCGACAAAAATTGGACAATTCGTCACTTTTTGGAAACGTATTGATAATGGCCCTATTTTACCTTATGGCTTAAACGACCCTTTTGACTTTCTTATAATCAGTATACGTATTGAAAATCATTTTGGCCAATTTATTTTTCCAAAAGCTGTGCTCTGCAAAAAGAGCATCATCTCATCAGGCGAAAAGGAAGGTGAAAGAGCTCTGCGCATTTATCCTCCTTGGAATAAAGCAGGTAATTTTCAGTCTAAGAAAACAGTATGTCCTTAAAAAATTATGGCGCTATTGCTTGGCCAGTCTAATCAACTGAAAGATTCGCAATGGCCAAGCAATAGCGCCATAATTTCTCAAGGAAAATTTTTTATACTGCAACTTCTGTTCGATATCTGGCACGTACAATACTTGCTAAGTTCAATGGCTTGTCGTTACCCACAATTTTCTTGAAAACGAGATCTAGAAGAATGTAAGTTCTCTTCCCTTAAAAGGAGGAGAATAATGAACAGGGAATGGATTGAAAAACAATGGCAGGGAGCAGAGCTCGGTGATAAGCGCCTTACCAAAAGAGCGGTCA
>JAJTHR010000318.1 GCA_021298935.1 Parachlamydia sp.
ACGTAACAACCCAGGGTTTTATGAGCATAACAAAAGTGGAACTTCTTCCGATCAGACCACAAAACGGCTTGATAGCTTTTGCCAGCATTCAACTAGATGACCGCTTGTATATCACCTCCATAGGTGTTCACAAAAGACTTGATGGGAAGGGATATAGGATCACTTATCCTACTCGTAAGGTTGGAGAACAGAGCGTTTCTATTTGTTATCCCATTGAGCCTGTTTTGAGCAAAGAAATTGAAATGGCGATTTGCAAGAGAGCAAGTGAGCTATTCGGAGAATGAATACATAAAAAATTAACAAAGAGGTAATTATGGAACTTATTGAGCTTGTTAGGTTGCTCGAAATGAAAACAGGCAAATCTGTTAAAAAATCTGGTGGCGGCTATGTAGGATGCTGTCCTGCCCATAACGATTCATCCCCAAGCCTTTCGCTATGCGAAGGCAATGAAGGGAAGCTATTGATTAACTGTTTTACTGGTTGCTCTACTGAAAACATTTGTAGTTCATTGGGCATCGCTATAGCAGACTTATTTCCAGAGAGGATTGCAGGGCAAGTAGCAAGGAAAAGGATTGAATACCCCTATCATGATGAAGAGGGAAGGGTTTTATTCACTAAGATCAGAGTTGAACCAGGATTTGATGGAAAAGATAAAAGCTTTTATTGGGAAAGAGAGGATGAGAATGGAAATGTCATACGAAGCCTTAGTGGTTGTAGGAAAATTCTCTATCAATTGCCTAAGCTTTTGAAAGGGCTCTCTGAAAAGCAAACGATCTTCTTAGTTGAAGGTGAAAAAGACGCAGATATATTGCTTGGCTATAGTCTCGTGGCGACCACCGCACCAGAATCCTTAAAATGGCCTGATGAGTTTTCTGAAGTACTTAAGGAAGCTGATATTGTCATCCTCTACGATATGGATAAGACAGGTTGGGAAAGGCGTGATTTATTATGCAAAAAGCTTTGCGGCTTAGTAAAACGTCTTCGTGTTGTTAGCCTTCCAGGATTGAAATACCAAGATTCTCATGGAAAAGATGTAAGCGATTGGTTAGCTCTAGGCAATACAACCCAACAATTGGTTGAAATTGTTGCTAAAACCCCCGATTACATTCTTGCTCAACCATCTGGAAAGATTCGGGCTGTTACAGTTAATGAATTTTTGAACATGCAATTGCCAAAGCGGGAGATGCTTTTAGCTCCTTTCCTCCCTTCTCAAGGTTTAGGGCTTCTTTATGCTAAACGTGGGGTGGGAAAAACACATGTTGCCCTTGGAATTGCGTGTGCTGTGGCTACAGGAGGCGTTTTCCTAAAGTGGCAAGCTCCACGTCCAAGAAAAGTATTGTACATTGATGGTGAAATGCCTGCTGCTGCAATGCAAGAAAGGTTGCTTAGAATTTCGGTGACAGAGGATTTGAAATTCCCAGATCCCAGCTTCTTTAGATTGATCACGCCTGATTTACAAGATGGGGCTATGCCTGATTTGGCTACTAGGGAAGGCAGAAATGGGTTGATGGGATTAATGAAAGAAAGTGAACTGATCATTATTGATAATATTTCTACTCTTTTCCGTTCAGGTGATGAAAATGAAGCTGATAGTTGGCAGCCTGTGCAGGACTGGGCACTCGAGTTAAGACGGTTAGGTAAATCGGTTCTTTTCATCCATCACGCTGCTAAAGGAGGACAACAAAGGGGCACAAGTAAAAGAGAGGATATTCTTGACGTTGTGATGTTATTGAAACAACCGCAGGGATATCGGCAAGATCAAGGGGCTTCATTTGAGGTTAACTTTGAAAAGACCCGTCATTTTGCTGGCGATGATGCCGCTTCGTTTCAAGTTCGTTTAGTAGAACAAGACGATGGGTTATGGCTTTGGGAGATAGATCAAATAAAACCAAGCTCTGAGATTATAGAAGTGGCTAAGGCTATCAATGAAGGGTTAACAATAGAAGAGACCATGCAAAGAACAGGTCTTACAAAATCGCAGGTGGAGACACGAAAGAAAAAAGCTAAAGAGCAAGGATTAATCTCATAACTTAAGCAATTTCTGATTTGACGGTTTCCCTAGGGAAATAAGAAATCGGAAAAAGAAAGGAGGGTAAAATGGTAACAACAAAACAGCTTGTAGCAAATCGCAAGAACTCACAAAGGTCAACAGGGCCAAGGTCAGCAGAAGGAAAGACCATTGTAGCCAATAATGCGCTGACACATGGGATTTTCAGTAGACAAATCTTATTGTCTCACGAGACTGAAGATGAGTTTGAAAGCTTAAAAGAGGCTTTTTATGAACAATTCCAGCCCCAAGGTTTGCTTGAAGTGTTATTTTGGGAGAGGGCGTTAGCTTCTGCATGGCGCCTTTCAAGGATAGCAAGAATTGAAGCAATGGTCATGGATCGGGCGATTGATTTTTTGGATAAAGACAACCTTTCCAAGATTTTTAGTGGATGTTCAGGAGAAAAGCTAATGCTGATGTCAAGATATGAGGTGATGCTAGAAAGGAGCTTGTTTAAAGCACTTGAGGAACTAAAGTCTCTTCAATTTTCAAGACAAGGCAATGAAACTTTGATAGAGGGAGGAATTGGCTTTGTTCCGCAAAAATTAGGTGATATAATCACCCTCTAAAAAATTAAAAATGTAGGAAGAATCTTAGAAATGAAAGCTATACTTTTTGCCCGTGTCTCAAGCAGAGACCAAGAGGAAGGACAATCTATCCCAGCCCAAGAGCGTCGCTTGCGTGAATATGCCATGCGAAAAGGATTTGATGTAGAAGAAGTGTTTAAGATAACAGAGTCCTCCACTAAGGCTACAAGGAAAGAATTTGATAAGATCATTGAAAAGATTCGTAAGTCCCGTCAGCCAGTTGCCCTTATTGCCGATACGGTTGATAGGATTCAACGAGGCTTTAAAGAGTCGCTTATCTTAGATGACCTGCGAAAAGAGGGAAAACTCCAGATCCATTTTATACGAGAGGGTTTAATTCTTAATGTGAACTCTAATAGTTCTGAGATCATGCGTTGGGACATGGGTGTATTGTTTGCAAGGGGCTATGTCCTCCAAATGAGTGATAATATCAAGAGGAGCAAAGAACAGTCTGCCAAGAATGGGATTTGGATGGGATTAGCTCCAACAGGGTATATCCATTCAATCAATGAGAAAAAGGAAAAAGTGATTATCCCTGATCCTGAAAGGGCGCCGTATGTTCGCAAAATGTTTGAGCTATATGCTACAGGAGAGTATTCCTTGCATAGACTCAAGAAAGAATTGGCAGATTTAGGACTACGCACTAGGCAAGGGAAAGTCTTGGCAGTTTCACAGATCAATAAAATGCTAAAGAAGCCGTTTTATTGTGGCATCATGGACACTAAATATGGATTGGTTGCACATCAGTATAAAAGGCTCGTTTCCCCAGAGATATTTCAGAAAGTCCAAGACATCATCAATGGGTATCATAAAAAGCCGCATAAGTCGCTAAAACCTTTTATCTTGAAAGGTCTGATCACCTGTACCACTTGTGGGTGTGTTGTTACACCCGAAATTCATAAGGGTCGGTATATCTATTATAGCTGCACCAATGGCAAGGGAGTTTGCAAACGAACGTATGTGAGAGAAGAGCCGTTAATAGCTTCCTTGTTGGAATATTTTGACAAGATTGCCTTGAATGCAGAACAGGTAGATGAAATCACAAATTATTTGAAAGAGATCCACTCCTCAGAATCGGTATTCCATCGTGAAAGTATGCAATCTTTAAGGAAAGAGCAGGACAAGCTCCAACAGAGAATTGGGAAAATGTATGATGATAAACTTGATGGATTGATTGATGAAAAGCTTTATTTAGAGAAAGTCAAAGCATACAAGTCTAGGCAACTGGAAATCCTAGAGGAAATGAAACGGCACGAAATAGCTGATGAGCACTATTATATCACTGCTAACACAGTTTTAAACTTAGCTTCTAGAGCTAGGGAAATCTTTGAGAGTTCTGAAGTGAGTGAAAAACGGCAACTTTTAAATTTGATGTTTCAGAACTTTCAACTGAGAGATGTAAGTCTCTCAGTACAAGTGACTGAACCGTTTAAAACGATGGTGGACTACAAAGAGTGTCCAACCAATTGGAGGTGGAGAGAATCGAACTCTCGTCCTTGGCAAATTACGAATTGACCACTACATGCTTAGCGTCCTGTAAAATCCCTGATCTAAATGCAGCACGCCCCAATAAGATCAGTTTGCTTCGTTTAATCTTGAATCATACCCCCTGGAAGCGACGGAGATAAGATTCATACCAAGAAAATGACGATAGATTCTAAGACCCTTGGTCCAATCCTAGGCTATCGAGCTGCTAAAACGGTTAGGTCTTAAGCGGCTAGAGCGTATTCAACCTCACGGCTAAAGTCAGCTTTAACTACGTTAGTAGCATTTGTTTTTTTACCGGTTTTTTAAGGAGGCCAACCAGTACCCTCCGCATGCAATCAATTTTTCACTTCCTAGTCGAAACCATGACACCCCCATAGATATAATAATAACAAACAAATAGTAAATTGGCAATGGGTATTAATGGACTTTAACAGTAAAAAAACGTAATATGGCCTCAAATAAATTGAAGGTTTAAAAATTAGTTATGTTTAGTGAAGTACCTCCAAAAACACTTGATGAAAGAGAAAAAGAAATCTTGTCCTACTGGGCAAAACAGCAAACGTTTGAAAAATCCATTTCCAATCGGTCTGACAGCCCCCACTTTACTTTTTATGATGGTCCTCCCTTTGCGACCGGACTTCCTCATTATGGGCATATTTTAGCCAGTACCATTAAAGACGTCGTCCTTCGTTATAAGACGATGAAGGGATTTTGCGTTCCCAGACGTTTCGGCTGGGACTGTCATGGACTGCCTGTGGAAAATGAAATTGAAAAGACTTTCGGTCTATCGGGAGCTAAGTCCATTGAAAATTTCGGCATTGACCGCTTTAATGAAGAATGCCGCAATATCGTTTTACGCTATACCGAGGAATGGAAAAGTACAATTACGCGCATGGGGCGCTGGGTTGATTTTAACCAGATCTGGAAGACAATGGACCAGCCCTTCATGGAAAGTGTCTGGTGGGCATTCAAAGAGCTTTACAAAAAAGGGTTGGTTTACGAAGGCTATAAAGTCATGCCTTTCTCCGCCAAGCTTGGAACCCCTTTATCCAATTTCGAAGCTTCCGAAAACTACAAAGAGGTCGACGATCCTTCCCTTACGATTGCTTTTCAATCAAGGGATAACTCAAACACCTACTACCTGGCCTGGACTACAACCCCCTGGACGCTTATTTCTAATCTGGCGTTGATGGTTAACCCGATGATTGAATACGTTGAAATCCTGGATCATGATTCCAAAAGGCATTATATTTTGGCATCGGCTAGGTTGAATGGGTATTACTACGATCAGGATAGCTATACAATTTTGCGTACGATTCCAGGGATCGAATTGGAAGGAAAACAATACATCCCACTATTTGACTACTATAATGACCGGGCCCATTCAGGCGCATTTAGAATTCTTTCTGAAGATTCTGTCTCATTGGAAGAGGGGACGGGGATTGTGCAAACAGCCCCTGCTTTTGGCGAAGTGGACTTTTATGCCTGTCAAAAAGTGGGCATCGACCCTGTGTGTCCAGTCGATAATAATGGCCAGTTTACTGCGGAGATACCGGAATATGCAGGCTTATTTGTTAAAGATGCCGATAAGGAAATCATGCGGCGTCTAAAATCCGCTGGAAAAATCATCCACCAGGGGACTATCCGTCACCGTTACCCTTTCTGCCCCCGCTCCGATACGCCGCTCATCTATAAGACGGTCACCAGTTGGTTTGTGGCAGTCGAAAAAATAAAAGAGCGTCTCCTTGATGCCAATAGCAAAGTCCATTGGACTCCCGAGCATATTCAGTATGGCCGTTTTGGCAAATGGCTCGAAGGGGCCCGTGATTGGGCGATCAGCCGCAACCGCTATTGGGGAACACCCATTCCTTTATGGCGCTCGCTCGATGGTGATTTGCTGGTCATCGGAAGCATCCAGGAACTTGAAGATTTGACAGGAACCAAGATCACCGACCTGCATCGTCATTTTATCGATCAATTGGACATCCAAAAAAATGGCAAAACCTATAAAAGAATTCCTGAAGTTTTCGATTGCTGGTTTGAATCCGGCTCCATGCCCTATGCTCAAAACCATTATCCATTCGAAAATCGCGAACTCTTCGAAAAGAATTTTCCCGCAGACTTCATTGCGGAAGGTTTGGATCAAACGAGAGGGTGGTTTTACACCCTAACAGTCCTTTCAGCTGCTCTGTTCAACCAGCCGGCCATGAAAAACGTAGTCGTTAATGGGTTAATATTGGCAGAAGATGGCTCTAAAATGTCAAAAAGGCTGAAAAACTATCCGGATCCCGGGGAAATGATAAAGCAGTATGGCGCTGACGCTATCCGTCTTTATTTATTGCATAGCCCGGTGGTGAAAGCCAATGACCTGGCCTTCTCAAAAAGCGGCGTGGAATTGGTTTTAAGGCAAATATTGCTTCCTTTTTGGAATTCTTTTTCCTTCTTCAATACTTATGCCCGTATCTATGACTGGAAGCCAAGCAGTGCTACCCCGCAGCCTGAAGAGGCCATTGACCAATGGATCCTCTCATTATTGAATAAATTGATTCATGAAATTGAACTTGGCATGAGTGAATATGATCTTTCACGTGCCGTCGAGCCTTTTGTCAATTACATTGATCAATTGACAAACTGGTATATCAGACGCTCAAGGCGCCGTTTTTGGGAAGCAACTGATTCACCCGACCGCCAACAGGCATTTGAAACACTTTATTACGTTCTCCTAAATTTGACGAAAATTGCAGCTCCATACACCCCATTTATGAGTGAATCCATCTATCAAAACTTGCGCACAGAGGACATGCCAGAATCTGTTCATTTATGCGATTTTCCCTCTTATGACCAAAAGTCAAGAAATGAAAAATTGGAAGCTGAAATGGCTGCTGTCCAAGTGACCGTCAGTTTAGGGCATGGACTGCGCAAAGAACATAAATTAAAAGTCAGGCAGCCGCTTCCTTCTGCACATCTGGCCTCAACCGATCCAAGGATGATCGAGTTTTTAAAAGATCAGCAACATTTGATAGCCGATGAATTGAATGTTAAGGAAGTGACCTTTAGCTCAAACGAAGAAGATTTTGTGCGATTAAAAGCCAAACCCAATTTCAGAGTTCTTGGAAAAAAAGCCGGTAAATGGATGAAGCTTGTTCACACTATCATTGAGGAATTCGACCAAAACCAATTGAGTGCGCTTATGCAAAATCAAACGGTCAAGATTGACCTGCAAGGCCATCCGCTCGTGCTGACATCAGAAGATGTGCAAGTGGAAAGAGTGGTGCATGAAGGCATCATTGCTGCCAATCAGGGGACCATTACAATCGCTTTAAATACCACTCTTACTGAGGAATTGATCCTTGAGGGATTGGCAAGAGAGCTGATCAATAAAGTCAATACGATGCGCCGTGAATCCAATTTTGATGTGACTGATAGAATTCATTTGCATATAGAGCCGACAGAACAGTTGCTGGCTTGTATTGATAAGCACAAGGCTTTTATAACAAATGAAATTTTAGCCGTTGAAGTCACATTTGGGCCCAATGACGGTAAAGAATGGGATTTAAATGGCGAAATGACAAGAATCGCCATTCTTAAAAAGGAGAGCGCTTAAAGCGCTCATCCTAATTTTTTGTAAATAGGCTTCTTCATATTTCGCTGACGCACAATCCACCAAATAATTGTGATGAGTAAGGCTGTCCCCCAAACCATCAGGCGAGGAACCGTTATTAACGGATACGGCTTTTGGTTAGGAATTCCCCATCTCTCACCCGGCGGCCAAATGATCAATGAAGGGGCGCCTTGTAAATTCGCTTCGGGGATCGGGCCAAACGAGCGGCTATCCTGGCTCATCGCATGGTTGTCTCCAAGCGCCAGGTAGTGCTTTTCAGGGATTTTTAATCCAAAAGCACTAATAAACGACTTATCCAGCTCTCCATTTTCATTGATTGGCGGACCATAATCTTTAAAGCCAACATACGGCTCTTTCTCGCTTGCCTCATTGGCGCGCTTCTCTTCCCTTTCGTTAAAGGAATTGAGAAGGGGATCTTCTTTATCCATTAAGATGCCTCCCATGGCATACAGGCTGCCATCCCGAAAGTAAACATAGCGGTTAGGGAAAAAGGGCTGCTGCTCGCTTTGAGGCTCGATATGGGTATTCATTTCAATGCCCACATTGAAAAGGCGTTGGACATGTTCTGGTTTTAAGCTATATATAGGATCCTCTTTTGGCAAGAGGGAAGCATATCCGCCAAAACCAATCTTATATCCCTTTCCGTAGTACATTTCATAGGTTCCATCTTCTAAGCCGGCAAACGAAGGGCTTGTTTTGGAAGGAGATTTTTTTCCCTCGACCCGGTAGGGGAACGCTTTGCCATTTTGCACTAAAAAGCGGCAGGTGTACATATTCTCCATGAGCGCTTTTAAATGCTTTTCTTTCAAGGGCAGAAGGGTTGAAAAACCTTTGATATTGGCCCCGTATTCAGATAGAAGAGGAGCTGGATAGCTTAAACTGGGGGTATGGCGAAGCTCGAGGTAGAGAAGCCCCTCTTCCATCTTATCTAAAGGATAAGAGGTGAATTGTTCGACTTCTTTTTTCGACAGTAGCCTGGCAAGCGCATAATTGCGGATGCCCCATAAATCGCTATAGGTTTGAATTCCCTCATGTGGTTTCGATTGAGCGAGCGGATTATCTTTGAGCCATTCCTTGCCATTAAAGACTTCGCCATCAATCCCATTGGATTGAAAACGATACCGCCCTGCATTCAGGTTGAAATGATTGAATACAGCAGATTTGATTAGCTTTGTTTTCGAATCCTGGACAAACGCGCGCCGTCCCTCGAAATTGGTGAAAGGAATATGCTCCAGTTTTTCTATATGAGTACTATTCCTAAGGTCAACCAGATCATTACCCTCTTTATCAAATCCAAAAATCTTACCGCCGTAAAAATAGAGGGTATCACCTGGTTTTCCCATGGCTCGCTTAATGTAGCGCTTTGTATAGGGGAAGATCCCCATAAATGTGGAATCAGAATCCAAATGAGGAATCCCATCGCCTGACCAGATCACAACGCCAGTGCGCTGAACAAGAGCCGGATCAAAATAAAAATGGGCAGTCTGAAGAGGGATATTTAAACCAAATGTCGTTTTGGTCACTGTCAGGTGGTCTTGCTCCTTAAAAGTCGGCCGCATCGAACCGGTTGGAATTTCATACAGCTCGAACCACATTTGACGCACAACCGTAGCAATTAAAAGCGCGACAACAATGGCAAAACCAATTTCTCTGATATAATCCCAGGTCGATTTCTCTTTAAGAAAAGGCTCCAGCTCCAATGCCAGCCTGTTAGCCTCTTCACGATTTTGAGAGAGGACGGCCTGATCTAATGCCTCCAGACGCTCTTCCAAAAACTTTTTTCGCTCGGGAGCAAGGCTTTTATATTTTCTTTGATAGGATTTATAAGCAGCCTTTAAAATGTGGCGTGACTTATGCAGAGAATAGTTTTTTGATCTAAACATAGTAAAACTCATAGATAACGGGGAAAGGAGCATAACAGGAAAGGATTCATTACTCAATCGCCCAATCCACTTTACACCGTTTGTTTACCAAAAAAAAGTTGATAAAAGCCCTTTATTGTGGGAAATTTGTGCAAACAATGTCAGTAATTTAAACTTCCAATAAGTAAAAATTAACATAAAATACTAAATATCAATAAAATACGTTATAAATACCAAGTGGAATACCCTGGTTAAAGGGTTTCCTCACTTGTTGATATCTGCAGAGGGGGTAGAGGGGATTTTGGAGAATGCAGATGTCTGCCTGAATCGATAATCCGAATTTTTGCTTTCCCGATGGCGCCATTGATTTGCAGCCAGTAAGGAAAGTAGGCGGGGTAGAGTTCGCTTTCTTTAGGAAGATAAATATCGATGACTTTACCGGAAAGTTCGCTTCCGTCTCTTGCCCAGCGTGTGCGCCAGGCATCAAAGAAGACATTGTTTACAGGTTTTCCATCCACAATCATGCGCGGCTGCCACAAGGCTCGCCTGTCAATGCCCGGCCCCTTTGGTCCCACTCTTTTCCGTGCGGCATCATCGATTCTCGTGAGTTTTAAATTAAGCAATTTAGACAAAAAGTTATCGGCATCGGGGATGGAGTACCAGCCATTTTTTGTAAAAGAAAAATAGCGCAGCATTTGTCCGGTTGTCAAGTCGATATCATACATCACCCAGGAAGTATTTCCGGGGGCGTTGGCGAGAATCCACTCTTTCCAGCTAAGGGGCGGGCGTCTTCCGTCGGGGACGGACACCTCTTCGACAGTCACTACATTGTTCTTTTTGTCAAAAATGTGCATGAGCGTGTTTGTTTTATTGGACGAGACGACCAGGTAATCACCCGGCCGGGCCCCTTTAAGATTTTCTTTTAGAAAAAGGCTATCGCTTGATGCAAAGGCTAGGCCGGAAAGCAGACAGCCAAAAATGAAAAAAAATCGAAACCACATAATTCCTCCTTGAAAGGCTTCACATAGAATAGAAAATCAGCTATTCTAATGCAATTTGAAAAGGACTTATGCACCCTTCGACCGACCCCTCACTCGCTTTGCTGACTGATCTTTACCAATTGACCATGTCCTATGGCTACTGGAAAAAAGGATTGGATATCAAAGAGGGAGTTTTTCATTTATTTTTTAGGCGCACCCCATTTCAGGGGGGCTTTGCCATTGCAGCCGGCCTGGAAGCTGTCATTAATTTCATTGAAAAATTTCATTTTGCATCAAGCGATTTAGCCTATCTGGAAACGATAGAGGGGCCGGATGGCGCTCCTTTATTTTCCTCCCCATTTTTAGACTATTTAGCACAACTCAAATTCACAGGAGACATTTGGGCTGTCCCGGAAGGGACTGTTGTCTTCCCGTATGAGCCCTTGCTCCGTATTCAGGCCCCTCTCATTCAATGCCAGATTTTAGAAACCCCCTTACTTAACTTAATCAATTTCCCCACACTGATTGCCACAAAATCGGCCCGCATTTGCATCGCAGCCCAAGGGGACCCCGTCCTTGAATTTGGCCTAAGGCGTGCGCAAGGAATCGATGGCGCCCTCACGGCAAGCCGGGCCGCTTATATTGGCGGGTGCGACTCCACCTCCAATGTCTTAGCCGGTAAGTTATTTGGCATTCCCCTTAAAGGCACTCATTCCCATAGCTGGGTCATGGTGTTTGATGAGGAACTTGAAGCCTTTCAGCAATATGCTGAAGCCATGCCAAACAATTGCGTCTTCCTCGTTGATACCTATGACACCATTGAAGGGGTAAAAAAAGCCATTCAGGTCGGGGAGTGGCTGCAATCAAAAGGCAAGAAGCTGCTTGGCATACGCCTGGATTCGGGCGACCTTGCTGATTTAAGCATTCGCAGCCGCAAACTTCTGGATGAGGCAGGCTTTCAAGACACCCTCATTGTCGCAAGCAACGAGCTAGATGAAACTATCATCAGTGAATTGAAAAGGCAAGGGGCGATGATCAATGTCTGGGGTGTCGGAACACATTTGACAACCTCGAAAGACCAGCCGGCGCTCGATGGCGTTTACAAATTGTCCGCATTAAGAAGTCCGGGAGAAGAGTGGACCTATAAACTCAAATTATCCGAGCAGATGATGAAAGTCTCAAATCCGGGAATACTGCAGGTTAAAAGATACTTTAGCGCTCGTGAGAACATTGCGGATGTCATTTATGACGTGCAAATGCCCCTTGAAGAAGGCTCCCATTTTGTTGATCCCCTCGATCCCACAAAGGAGCGGGTATTAAGAAAGGGGCTCCAACAAAAAGATCTGCTTGTCCCGATCTTTGAACAGGGAAAGCGTGTGTACGACCTACCTAACATCCATCAAATCAGGACTTACACCAAAGAAGAGGTAAGCCGCTTTCCGGTCGGTATTAAACGTTTTTTGAATCCGCATCTTTATCAGGTAGGGATGGAAAAAAGGCTGTACGATATTAAAATCAATAAAATCAAACAAGTGCGGCAACCCACCCCCTTGTCGTGAGGACCCAATGAAAGCTCTTTTAGTTGTGGATTTACAGAATGATTTTCTACCAGGCGGGGCGCTCGGCGTCCATGGAGGGGATGAGATCATACCATTGATCAATGAAATGATCCATTATCCCTTTGACCTCATCATCGCGACCAAAGATTGGCACCCCTCAACGCATGGCAGCTTTGCCAGCGTGCACCAAAAAAAACCCGGAAAGCACATCACCTTAAGTGGAATGGATCAAACCCTTTGGCCTGACCACTGCGTCCAGCAGACCCAAGGCTCAAATTTTGCCCTCGGATGGGACCAAACCTGCATAAATAAAGTTTTTTATAAAGGAACAGATGCAGCGATTGATAGTTATAGCGCCTTTTTTGATAATGGGCATATCAAATCAACCGGCCTCTCTGACTATCTCAAAGAAAATAGCATTAAAGAGGTGTTTATCGCAGGGCTGACGACTGAATATTGCGTCAAATACACAGTGCTTGATGCGCTCCAGCTGGGATTTAATCCGTACGTGGTGGTGGATGCATGTCGTCCTGTTGATCTGGTAAAGGGTGATGGGGCGCTGGCTCTTCAGGTAATGCAGCAGGCGGGAGCCACACTTCTTTCGTTTGGCGATTTAAAAGCCTTAATTGCTCAGAAATAAAGAAGAGTTCGCGGAAGGACCATAAAGAAAGAAGGCCTAATGCCAAAAAGCCCAAAGCGCCCGTCCAGCCGGGAAGGTGAACATCCCCGATGGTGATGGGAATATTAAAAATTAGGCGGGCAAAATTTGCTAAAGCGCCGGCGGCCAAAAGTAAGCTTGAGAGACATAATGTTTTCATAATTTCTTCATAACGCAAAAAATGAAATGTTGCAAGAAACAATCATAAAGATAAAAGTTATTTCCAATGCTTCCAGGTCGGAAATCATCGGTTGGATCGAAGGAGTATTAAAAATCAGGCTGGCGGCAGTGCCGGCAAAAGGGGAAGCGAACGCCGAGCTCATTCATTACCTCTCCAAAGTACTAAGCTTGGGTCGCTCCAAAATAAAGATAGTGAAAGGGGAGACGGCCCGTCTTAAGCAGATTTGCATTCAGGCGCCCCTCTCTTATGTCCTTCAGAAATTAAACCATGGTGAATAGATGATAAGGAAAATGTCTTTCATTTGCGTCCTGCTAGTGAGCGCTCTCTACGGTGTCAAAGAAACCAAGTGCCAATACTCAGAAACATTTTCTGAAACCAGGCATGAGGCGGTCATTCAGGGCAATAAAATTGCCTATAAAGCCGTCGCCGGCAATTTTCTCCTAAAAAATCAAAAGTGCGAGCCCACAGCCAGCCTCTTCTTCGTCAGCTATACCAAGGAAGGGAGCGAAGACCTCGAACGACCCGTCACATTCTGCTTTAATGGAGGGCCAGGCTCCTCCTCTGTTTGGCTGCATTTAGGAATGTTTGGTCCCAAGCGCGTCCTCCTCAGCGAACAGGGCGACTCCATGCCTCCCTATCAACTCGTCAACAACGACTATTCCCTCTTAGACCTCACCGACCTCGTTTTCATCGACCCCGTCTCGACTGGATTTAGCCAGTCCATTCCTCCGGAAAATGCCAAAAATTTCCATGGCGTCGAGGAGGACATCAAGTCGATCGCCGAGTTTATCAGGCTTTACCTCACCCGCTTTGACCGTTGGCAGTCGCCCAAATTCATCGCAGGCGAAAGCTATGGAACCACCCGTGCAGCTGGCCTTGCAGGGCACTTACACGATCAACATTACATCAATGTCAATGGAATCATCCTCATTTCCTCCATCTTGAATTTCAATTCCTTTGATTTCAGCCCAGGAAACGATCTGGGGCCGCTCCTCTTTTTCCCCACCTATACAGCGACCGCCTGGTACCACCGCAAACTCGCCCCCGAGTTGCTAAACCTGCCCCTTGCCGACGTTTTACAAAAATCAATCCAATTCGTTGAAAATTCCTACATAAAAGCCCTCTTCCGAGGCTCGAACCTTTCCCAAGCCGACGTTCATGACGTGGCCCTCCAAATGTCCCGCCTAACGAGCCTAAAGCCTGAATACATAGCCCGTTCCAACCTACGTATTGATGACATGCGCTTCATGAAAGAGCTCCTCCGCGGTCAAAACCAGACAGTTGGCCGCTTTGACAGCCGCATTCTTGGAACGGATGGCGATTCGCTCAGGCTCCAATTTGAGTATGATCCAAGCATCAATGCCATCTTTAGTGCCTTTACAGGAACTTTCAATCATTACATAAGAAATGACCTTAAATGGGAATCAAGCAAAAATTATGAAATTTTAACGAGTGTGCATCCTTGGGATTATGGCTCCGGCCATCAGTGTTTTAACGTCGCCGATACGCTCAGCAGCGCAATGATAAAAAATGCGAAAATGACAATCTTTGTAGCAAGCGGCTATTACGATCTGGCCACTCCCTTTTACGCAACCGAGTACACCTTTTCGCACCTCAACCTGCCGCGCCCGATCCAAGAGCAAGTGACCATGAAAAACTACGAAGCGGGGCACATGATGTATATTTTTCCCCCGGTTCTTAAAAAGCTCAAAAGCGACCTGGCGGACTATTATATAAGGACGTTAAAAAAGCAGGAAGACGTCTAAAAAGAGCTTGATAAACTAATCAGCGACCTGTTATTTTAATCAATCCTCTCTAGGGGCAATAGCTCAGTGGTTAGAGCAGCGGACTCATAACCCGCTGGTCCTTGGTTCAAGTCCAAGTTGCCCCACTTTTTCTTTTATAGCTTAGGAATATGTGTGAAACGGAATCTTCAAGCAGTATCAATTTAGATGAAGAGCTAGAAAAAGCCGTTTGGACCACTGGTG
>JAJTHR010000247.1 GCA_021298935.1 Parachlamydia sp.
GAAAAACGCATCGGCACAAGGCTATTATTTGGGGGTAATTTACTGCGACAACCTCTGTATCAAGGATTAAATTATCGGGTAATAGGAGACTTGTCTAATGCAGATAAAATCATGGCAGGAGTCTTCTGGATTGGGGTATTTCCGGGATTAACCAAGGAGATGTTAGAGTATGTAGCAGCGACTATCCGAGAGTTTTGTAGAGGTCTGGATCAGAGTCAAAGCTGAGAAAGCAACTTCTATTAAACATTTATCCCAAATATTGGGATTATAGACTCATATATCAATGGATAATTTGATGGGCAAAACTATTTTAGTGACTGGTGGAACTGGTTTTCTAGGAAGTCATCTGGTTAAACGGATAGTAAAAGATCATTTGAATGTTATTGTTGTCAAGCGTTCAAGCTCTAAACTTTTCCGATTAGGTTCGATTGTTGACAAAATAAGATTCTATGATCTTGACCAGATTGATATAGAAGATATTTTTCAAGAAAATGTCATTGACATAATCATCCACTGTGCTACCAATTATGGTCGTTTTGCAGTTCCTCCTACAGATATTATCCAGGCGAATCTTTTTCTGCCTTTGAAAATTATACAAATAGCAGAAAATTATCAGGTAAAAACATTCATTAATACCGATACCATTCTAGATAAAAGAGTCAATTACTATTCCCTTTCTAAAAAACATTTTTTAGACTGGTTATCCTTATTTTCTCAAAAAATGGTTTGTATTAATGTCGCTCTAGAGCATTTTTACGGACCTTTTGATGATCGTTCTAAGTTTGTCTCTAAAATTATCTTAGATTTGCTGCATGAAGTAGATTTTCTTGATTTGACATTAGGAGAACAGAAGCGAGATTTCATCTATATTGATGATGTCGTAGAAGCCTTTACGAAACTGATTCAGTTTAGTTTTGATGTTCCTAACAATTTATATCGCTATGAAATAGGTACAGGAAAGAACATTGAAATTCGCGAGTTTGTTCAAATGGTTAAGACAATGACCGAAAATAAAGTCACTCGACTGAATTTTGGTATGCTTCCTTATCGTGAGAATGAAATCATGGAATCCCATGTGGATATTTCAATGTTATTAAAACTAGGTTGGCAACCCCAAATTTCTCTAGTTGAAGGGTTAAAGTACACTATCGATCAGGAAAGGAGTAGTATCAATCAATGAAATATTTAATTACTGGTGGCTGTGGATTTTTGGGTAGTAACATTGCTGCACAAAAATTGAAAGAAGGAGAAGAATTGCTCGTTTTTGATAATTTGTATCGTTCTGGTTCAGAACAAAATCTTAACTGGTTGCGAACTCAAGGTCAATTTCAATTTGCCCATGGAGATATTCGTAACACCAATGACGTAAATCTTACAATCAAAGAGTTTAAACCTGATGTTATTTTTCATTTAGCGGGACAGGTGGCAATGACTACTTCCATTGCTAATCCCCGTATGGATTTTGAAATTAATGCCTTGGGGACTATCAATGTCTTAGAAGCCGTGCGTCAGCATTCTCCTGATAGTGTGATAGTCTATTCTTCAACCAACAAAGTTTACGGAGACCTGGAGCAATGGGAATATCAGGAACGAGAAAAGCGTTATTTTTGTCCAGATCATCCTCAAGGGTTTGATGAATCTATTCCTCTTGATTTTCACTCACCTTATGGATGCTCTAAGGGTGCGGGGGATCAATATATGTTAGACTATGCTCGTATTTTCGCTCTAAGAACGGTTGTGTTCCGTCATTCTTCGATTTATGGAGGTCGTCAGTTTTCTACCTACGATCAGGGATGGATTGGTTGGTTTTGTCAAAAAGCTTTAGAAGCCAAAGCTAATCATCAAGCAGAACCATTTACCATTTCAGGTAGTGGTAAGCAGGTACGAGATGTCTTATATGCTAGTGATGCGATCGCTTGTTATCTAGCGGCTGTTGAGCATATCGATAATGTTAAGGGGGAAGTTTTTAATATTGGAGGAGGAGTGGAAAATAGTCTTTCTTTACTGGAACTATTTGATATTCTAGAAGAATTAACAGGAGCAAAATTAAATTATCAGAAGATTCCTGTTAGGCAAAGTGATCAACGAATTTTCATTGCTGATATCAGCAAAGCAACAACTCAACTTCAATGGAAACCAAAAGTTTCTAGCCGTGAAGGAGTCAGTAAAATGTTAAATTGGTTAAGTAATCAATAAAATTCAATTATCATATTAAAGAGGTGAATCATGAAAAAGCTTATTAGTGTTATGACTCCTTGCTATAATGAAGAGGATAACATTGAGGATTTGTACTCTCAAGTTAAGACAATTTTTGAAAATAAATTATCTGATTATGACTACGAACACGTTTTTATTGACAACTGTTCTAAAGACCGAACAGTAGACATCTTAAAAATGCTGGCTCGAAAAGACCCCAAAGTCAAAATTATCGTCAATGCCAGAAATTTTGGCTTTGTTCGCTCCTCCTATTACGGACTCATTCAACCAGATGGAGATGCCGTGATTTTTCTGATGGCTGACCTACAAGATCCACCCTCTTTAATCGTTGATTTTGTTACTAAATGGGAAGAAGGATATAAAGTTGTTCAA
>JAJTHR010000127.1 GCA_021298935.1 Parachlamydia sp.
AAAACAGTCATTTCGACCCACACCATCACACTGCAAGAACAACTCATCCATAAAGACATTCCCCGCCTGCTCGATGCCTTGAATTTGCAACTCAAAGCTGTTCTGGTAAAAGGGATGAATAATTACCTTTGCCTGCGTAAATTAGACGATGCGATGACGGAAACCCGCCTCTTCCCGACAGAAGAGGGGGAGGAAATCGGCAAAATTGAAGCCTGGTCGCACTCCACGCGCGACGGCAGCCGCTCCAGCCTTGCCTTCGCCCCTACTCCGGCTGCCTGGGAAAGGGTAGGAGCCGAAAGCGATGCCTGCTCCCATCACGATTGCCCCTATTACCAGCAATGCTTTTTCTTCAAGGCACGCAAACAGGCACAGGAAGCCCAGATTCTCGTCGTCAATCACCATTTGCTTTTTGCCGATATTACTAAACGGGCAGACACGAACAATTACAATGAAAACAGCATTCTGCCCCCTTATCAACGGCTGATTATCGATGAAGCGCACCACATGGAAGACATTGCGACCGAATACTTTGCCTCCCGGCTGCATCGCATCGAATTGCTTCGTACGTTAAGCCGGCTGGCATCCGAGCGGCAAAGCCAGACACCTGGCAAGCTGCCTATCTTAAAAGAGCGGCTCCAGACAACCTATAAAAGAGTGCCAACTCCTGCTTTAGCTCCCCTTTTAAGCAAGCTAACGATCGAGCTGCCTGCGTTTCGCCATACTTTGTATGAGCAAATTCATCAAACGTTTGATGCCTATGCTCATTTTATGGAAACGGTCTTTCCAACCAATAGTGAGGGGGAAAGCCTGCCTGAAATGAAGCTGAGAATTTTGGAGAGGCATCTTCAGGCGGCCAAATGGAAGGAAGATGTGTTGCCTCAAACGGACAAGCTGATCGAAGTCCTGATCAATTACAGCGTCGAGCTATGCGGGCTGGAAGCCAATCTTAAACTTCTTGAAGATGAAAAGCTGCAGGAAAGCACGAAAAGCATTCGTTTTGATATTCAGGCGCTGGCAGCCAAAATGGAAGGCAATATTTTTCACCTGAAAAAATTCCGCGAATTGCCTCCCCCCTCAAAAGTGCGCTGGGTTGAGTCTCAAAAGCTTAAATCGCTTATTAATATCCAGCTTGTCGACGCCGATTTAGATATTACAAAATCGCTTGTCGATTGCCTTTTCAGCCGTTTTGCCACAATTATTTTATGCAGCGCCACCCTGGCTACCAATAAAAAATTCCATTTTTTACGAACGCGTTTGGGGCTCAAGCAAGAAAACCTGCCTACCAAAACGATTCAGGAAAATATTTATGACTCCCCGTTTGATTTTCAAAAACAAGCCCTCCTGACCGTTCCGCTTGATATGCCGCTTCCCACAGATCCGCTTTTTAACGCAGCCGCCTATGAAAATATCTGGAAGGCTATTTTAGCCAGCCGAGGGGGCGCCTTTGTCCTTTTTACCTCCTACGCCATGCTCAAAGATTGTGCCCATAAGCTGGAAGAGCGCTTCAAAGAGCGGCGCCTCCCCCTTCTTAAGCAGGGAGAAAAAAGCAGGCAGCGCTTGCTTGAGGAATTCAAAAAGGAGGAGCGGGCTGTCTTGTTCGGAACCGATTCATTTTGGGAAGGGGTCGACGTAGCAGGGGATTCGCTGCGTTGCGTCATCATTGTCAAGCTCCCCTTCAGGGTGCCAAGCGAGCCGATCATTCAGGCCCGCAATGAAGCAATTACCGCCAAAGGGGGCGATCCTTTTTCCGAGTATGCCATTCCGCATGCCGTCGTCAAATTCAAACAAGGGTTCGGACGGCTCATCCGCAATAAATGGGATCGGGGATGCATTGTCTGCCTGGATACCAGACTTGTCACAAAAGGCTATGGCAAATACTTTTTAAATAGCCTCCCCCCCTGTCAGAAATTTTTTAACAAAGGCGCTGCTGTTTATGAAAAAATGGCGGAGTTTTACAAGCAAACGTATTACCTAGTAAAAAAGAATCCCGCATGAACAGGGTCGTTGGAATCGGCCAGGCCTGCATCGATTTACTATTAGAGGTTGATGATTCCTTTTTGAGTCATGTCGGAGGGCAAAAAGGGGGCGCCGAGCCGCTTGAGTTCGATGCCATGGAAGCCCTCATAAAAAAAAGCGGCAAAACGCCTCTGCTTGCTGCCGGTGGAAGCTGTGCCAATACCATGAGAGGACTATCGTCACTCGGAGAGCAGTGCGCTTTTCTCACTCATTTAGGAAGCGACCCTCTTGGCATGTTTTTTCAAACTGAAATGGAAAAACAAGGGATAGAGGGACATTATCAATACTCAATACAGCCCACAGGAAGAGTCCTCTGCCTTATCACGCCTGACGGCCAAAGGACCATGCGCTATTTTATTCCCTTTCATCCCCCTCTCCAACCTTTAGAAGCCTTTCCAAATAAAAAATTAATCCATCACGAAGCTTATTCGTTACAGACGAGTCATTTTGACCTTCATCCAAACAATAGCCTCGATCTTTCCAGCTTTGAAATCGTGCAAAGCAGCCATGCCCTCTTATGGCAATTAATAAAAAGCAAGGTCAATATCCTTTTTGGAAATAGTGATGAAATGCATGCGCTGACTGGTTGTGAACCAGAAGAGGCCTGCATGCAGATTCAGGGGCACTGCCCCATTGTCATCGTTTTAATGGGAAAGGATGGCTGCCTGGTCGGCTCAAGAGGCAAAACAATGCATGTGCCTGCCTATCCGGCGGTTGCAATTGATTCAACGGGAGCCGGAGATTTTTTTGCCAGCGGCTTCTTGTTCGGTTATTTGCATGGCTTCGCATTAGAAAAGTGCGCCCGCCTGGGAAACCGCCTGGGAAGCGCTGTCGTCCAGGTCGCAGGAGCCCAGTTGCCTGACGATGACTGGCGGGCTATTCGAGAAGAATTTAATATGGATAAAAATTAAAACTATGGAGAAAGTATGTTTATACCTGTAGGATTCAGCCAATCTGTCTATCAAGGGAATAATAATCATTTAAACAACGCAAGGGCTAAGGGTGGAATTGACATTTCAAATTTCATATGCGTTAGTCATTGCGATAAGCAAATTCAACAAAGTTTAGCAGGATTAATTAATCAGGCGAATCCTTCGCTTGCAAAAGAAACCAAGATTTTAATTTATGCTCCTTTTGGAAGACAAAATTTATCCGATGAAGCCCTTTTATTAAAAAAATCCCAAGAGGAAAAAGTATCGTTAATCATTTGCCTGATAAAAGGGGAAACTTCCCTTTCATTTAAAAGTATAGGTGATAAGAACATTTTTAAATTAAATTACGAATGTAAGTTAAATGACGAAAATGAAAAAGTGCATCAATTTTTAAATGAAGATCTTCAAAGAATATTTGCTGAATTGAGACAGCTTCCTCTTACCCTATCAGCATCTCCCATGCCGCCCGTAAATACCATCCATCCTATTCAGCAAATAGCTCATCCAACTGTGAACCAGGCTCCCATTACTAGAATAGAGCTATCAAACATAGTGGACATGGGTTGCGATCGGTGCATTAAAAACAAGCTCATGGCAGAAATTAATGACGCGTTAAAAAACTCAAATCGTCTCATTTCTCAAGATACTAAAATATTAATTTATGCCCCATTAGCTCGACAACAGCTTTCAGATGAAGCCGTTATGATAAATAAGATTGAAACAGAAAAAATTTCTTTAATCATTCATTTAAACAAGGGAGATAACCTATTACCCTACAAAACATTAGGTGGTAAAGCTGTTTGTAAATTAAGTTATAATACCCGCTTAAATGACAATCTTGAAAAGGAAATCAACTTTTCTAAAACTGATCTTAAGCAAGTTCTTTCAAATATAAACTAATTAAGCTGGATAAGAGGGGCTCATCACGCAAATGAGTACCTGCCAGAGGAAGAAGGGGATAAACACCTAGTTTAGATTAGTTGAAAAAAAGTGAAGCAGACATTTATTAATTCTCTTCGATTAAAAGGAGATTAAATATGCCTGCTTCAATGCTATA
>JAJTHR010000054.1 GCA_021298935.1 Parachlamydia sp.
GCCGATTCGACAATGACACGCATCATTAAACTTGTGACTGAAGCGCAAGAAGCCCGCCCCAAGTTGCAGCGCTGGTTCGACCGCCTGAGCCGCACGTATGCCTTATCTATTATTTCGCTCGCCGCTTTTTTTGCGTTCAGCCTGCATTTTGTCCTGCAGATCCCCTTTTTCGGAATAGAAGGCTCGCTGTACCGCTCTCTTGCCTTTTTAATTGCCGCTTCTCCGTGCGCATTGATCCTTGCCCTGCCGATTGCCTACTTAAGCGCCATTAGCGCGTGCGCCCGCAGGGGAATCCTGTTAAAAGGGGGGGTGACGCTTGATGCCCTTGCCGCTTGCTCGGTGATCGCTTTTGATAAAACAGGCACAATAACCACAGGGAATTTAACGTGCACTAGCATCAAGCCTATCCAACCGCCAGAACGCCCTTTGACGGAAAAGGAATTACTGGCCGCCGCCTATGCCTTAGAGAAAAATGCCACCCATCCGATTGCGAAAGCGGTGCTGCAATTGGCCGTTGACAAGCAGGCGGTACTTGACTTGAAAGTCGACCAATTTCTATCTCTGCCCGGTTATGGAGTCAAAGCGTTCCTGACCCTTCCCAGTGGAGAAGCTGCCTCCATTTATATGGGCCATCCGGATTACCTCGAGCCAAGTGAAAGCCTGCAGGTGCAATTAAAAGAATATCAAAAAGGAAATCAACTTCTCTCCATTTTAAAAATTGACAATGATATTTACATCTTAAGTTTTGAAGACCAACCGCGTTCAGGTGTGAAAGAGACGATCAGCCGGCTTAAAAAACTGGGACGTTGGAAGCTATTGATGCTGACAGGGGACCATGAAAACAGCGCACGCCGCATCGCCCATCTTGTGGGAATTGATCAATTTTACGCTAACTTGCGGCCTGAAAATAAATTAAATTATGTCACCTTGCTTTCAGAAGAGGAAGGGCTTGCCATGGTGGGCGATGGGATCAATGACGCCCCGGCACTTGCTCGTGCAAGCGTTGGCATTTGCATGGGGAAAGTAGGCAGCGATACTGCCATTGATGCATCGGATGTCGTCCTTTTGCAAGATAACTTCGAACAGCTCGACTGGCTCCTGCTCAAAGGGGAGCAAACGAAGAAAATTGTACGCCAGAATCTCATTATTGCAGCAGGGGCCATCCTCTTCGCAAGCCTTCCCGCTCTGGCTGGCTATATTCCTTTATGGCTAGCTGTGGTGATGCATGAAGGAGGCACGGTATTGGTCGGGCTGAATGCCCTTCGGCTGCTGCGCTGAAATAGTTTAAAGAGCTGGAAAACTTCCAGCTCTTTAAACTAACAGAAATGTTAATTATTTTTTAATCCCATATAATTATTTAGAATGATTTTCCACATGTCTGGCTTTAAAACAGTTCTGCTGTCTTGTGTTCCGCACATTAAGACTTCTACTTTTTTGAACTTATATTCTTTGAATAAATTCGCTATCTCTTGTCGACGTGGATCCCCGTCTGAGATGACTCTTAAAACATAGGCCTCTACTGAAGTATTAAAAGGTTTATAATCTCCTGCCAAAATTTTTTGATCAGGATTTGCCCCGTTTTTGATTAAGTAGGAAATGAGTTCCTTGGAGATTTTAGGATTCAGGCAGGAAAGAGTAAGAACATTAAAATCCTCACTACCAATGATAGTTTTTCCTTTTGTCAGTTTAAATTTACCAGTCGTTTTATTTTCTTGAGGTTTTTTTAACTGTCTGGTTTTGGTATTATCAGAGTAAAAAAGAGCTTCACCACCCGCTAAAATTTCTTTGAATTTGGTCATGGAATGAATGTTATTCATGCTTTCGGGGATCAATTTAACAATGTCACGAATGTCATCTTCAGTTTGTTCATCAAATGGTAAAGCAGATTTAGATGAAGACCCGCTTAGCAAAGCTGCTTTTAGAACTGGACATCCTTCTTTTAATGCTGCGTCTTCATGCCATTTAAGGCGGCCGATACCATTATTATTTTTTTCAATAATTTCTTCATATTTAGTTTGAAATTGAGAATATTTATTCATTAAATGATGAGTTTTACCTAAAGTACTTAATTCGTCTGCATGCAGCGCATTCAATTGCTTATTCGTAGAAGCCAGAGGAGCAAATGAATGGCCATAGGCTTGAAATTGTGACCTTACAAAGTCTGTAGGTTCATCTCCTTTTACATAATTACTAATTACATTCCAAGCATCACTAGGTAAATTAATTGACATATTAAAACTCCTTTAAAGTATTTATTAACATTAAGAATGATTTTAATATATTTAAATTAAGAAACGATTAATATTTTAACTAAATTTAATAAATTGTATTCAGGTCATCTCGTTTGCTTCGCAAACAAGACGACTGATGATTTATAAGAAAACATTCTTTTATCTTAATAAATAATTTACTATCATCTTGGCATGATTCAAGAGCCAGAACCACTAATACCACTTCAACCAGAAATCTTTGCCTCTCTTCCGCAAGAAGCGAAAGTTTACAATCAATCTCTTGAGAAACACGTTGTGTGGCTTATGACTCAAGTTCAAGGCCTCGTTACCAAAGTACAACAACTTGAGGATCGTTTAGCTAAAGATAGTTCTAATATACCACGCGCGGATAGGTCTTTAAATTTTTCATCGGCATCTTTTGCGTCCCAGCTCATTGCTCGATCTTACAAACTTATCCAAGTTTGCTGCGATCTCCGCAATGCACTGGGACATAAAATCTCGCCGCCAAAAATTTA
>JAJTHR010000248.1 GCA_021298935.1 Parachlamydia sp.
AAAGTTGACTTGTCAGCGCTTCAGATTTAAAAGATCTTTTCGAAGTTGATATCTTTGAATATCAACAAGGAGAGATCTTTTAAAGATGAAGGTGATCACAAGTCAAATTTATGATTTTAATTTCGGGAAATGGTATTACAACCACAGAGAACACAGATTCTGTGAACTCTGTGGTTAACTGATTAAAATCATGCAACAAGGCCGTTGGAAAATGTAAAAAAAATGCCTTGCATATATACCACGCGCGGGTAGGTTAGTAGGACTTTGCAAAAATAGCATCAAGGGTAGCATCCGCTCCTGTAAGCACACATTTCCCTTTAGTACCGCTCTGGTTGATAGGCAGACAACGTATTGTCACCTTTAACTCACTCAGCATCTCCTCCGTTGCCGGATCGCCGCACCATTTCGCCAAGACGAAACCGCCGTGAATTTCAGGCTTGTCTTCATTTTTAGGGGTGAAAAAAGCTTTCATCTGTTCGAAAGTTTCAATATGCCGATAAATGTGATCATCTCGGTAGGCCTTAGCCTGGGCATAATAGTTTTGTTGAATTTGTTCTAAAATTTCTCCGGCTTGGGCTACAAACTGATTTAAAGGAATGGACTGCTTTTCTTTGGGTCCTCTATCCCGTCTTGAAACCATTACAGAGCTGTTTTCCATATCTCGCGGGCCCACTTCTATTCGCAAAGGCACTCCTTTTTTGATCCACTCCCAACTTTTTTCGCCACCCCTCTTGTCCCGCTTGTCAATATGCACAAGCAAAGGCCTGCCATAATAGCGTTGGCCGCACAGTTCAGCAGCCAGCTTCTCAGCGTAAGCTAAAACGCTTTCTTCAAGCTCAGGTTTTGGAATCACTGGTATAATGACAATCTGTTTATGGGCAATGCGCGGAGGTAGACGAAGTCCATCGTCGTCGCCATGGCACATGATCAGGCTGCCGATCAATCGAGTTGTCATGCCCCATGAGGTGGTATAAGCATACTCAAGCTGCCCTTCTTTATTGCTGAACCGAATGTTAGATGCTTTGGCAAAATTTTGTCCCAGATAATGGGAGGTGCAGGACTGCAGCGCTTTGCGGTCCTGCATCATTGCTTCAAGGGTAAAAGTGCTTACGGCTCCCGGAAAACGCTCGCCCGGCGACTTCTCTCCGACAATGACCGGCATGGCTAACACATCTTCCACAAAGGAGCGGTAGACTTCGACCATCTTAAGTGTCTCATCTAAAGCTTCCTCATGGTTCGCATGGGCGGTGTGCCCCTCTTGCCATAGGAATTCCGTGGTGCGTAAAAATATACGTGGACGCATTTCCCAACGCACCACATTGGCCCACTGGTTGATAAGCAGGGGTAAATCGCGATAAGACTCGACCCAGCGGGAAAATGAATCGCCAATAATTGTTTCTGATGTCGGACGTACAACCAAGGGCTCTTCAAGGGGCCCTGCTGGGATCAAACGTCCGTCTTTTTCTTCAAGGCGATGATGCGTGATCACTGCGCATTCTTTGGCAAACCCTTGTACGTGAGCAGCTTCCTTTTCAAAAAAACTAAGTGGGATAAAGAGAGGGAAGTAAGCGTTCTCGTGACCTGTTTCTTTGATCCGGTCATCCAATTGCCGTTGAATATTTTCCCATATGCCATAGCCCCATGGCTTGATAACCATGCAGCCCCGCACAGGGGAGTTTTCGGCAAGGTCGGCCGCCTTAACGACTTGTTGGTACCATTCAGGATAGTCTTCTTCCCTGGATGGATGGATGGCGCTTTTTTGCTGTGTCGTTGTTTTATTCATCGTTCTGTAGCTCTTCTGGGATTTTCATATTATGATAGACAGCATCGACATCTTCCAATTCTTCCAGCCAGTCGATCAAAGCCAAATTGTCTTTTGCTGTTTCCACATCGCAATCGACATAAATTTTCGGGATCATTTCCAGTTCTGCCTCTTCGCAGGCAAAACCTAAATGGTTGATGGCCTCTTTGACCTGATAAAGATGGGAAGGGTCGGTTGTAATGATAAAGGTATCGCCTTCCACTTCAAAGTTCTCTGCACCAGCCTCAGTAGCTGCCATAAACAATTCATCTTCAATCGCATTGCTTTTGCTGATTGCCAAAACCCCTTTGCGATCAAAATTGAATGTGACAGCACCGGGCATTGCAACAGAGCCTCCCCGCTTATTCGTCGCGATACGCATGTCGGAAGAGATGCGGTTTTTATTGTCTGTCATCACATCGACGACAATTCCCACGCCTCCATGGCCGTACAATTCATAGGTCATTTCATGATAGTCAGCCTGATCAGCACTCGATGCTTTTTTTATATTTCTTTCGACATTTTCATTCGGTATATTCGCATCACGCGCCTTTTGCAAAGCGAGGCGTAAACGGGGATTATTTTTGAAATCAGGGCCTCCCAGCTTGACCGCACTTATAATTTCCTTGGCAATGCGCGAAAAAATTTTTCCTTTTTTTGCGTCCGCTTTGCCTTTCCGGTGTTTGATATTTGCCCATTTACTATGGCCTGCCATAAAAAACCTATATTATTTTACAAGATGAACGAAAGAGAAGGGGGTGGTTGTCCCGGATCCACTTCTTTGCGCGATCATAATCGCGATGCTGCCTTTCCCTTTCCTTAAATGCTTTAGTGTGGATATGCTTCTGCCCGTTTTCATCTACAAAAGAGGGGCACACATGATGAAGCATTTCATGGTAAACCACAAAGGATACCAAAAATTCAGGAAACGCACGATCATCCATCAATCGATTAATTTTAATGAGCTTAAGCGCATTTTGATAAAGACCGAATGTAACCGACCTGCGCCTTCTCCGCTTATTTTTTCCAAACCAAGTGACTTTTAAATCAAGCGCATGATCGAAATACTCGCCATTCATTTGCTCATAAATTTTTTGAAGATCGTGCACTTTTCCTGAAAGTTCAAGCTTGGAGAGGTCCAATTCATGCGTATAATCGAGACGGCGCATGTTCTCTTCAATATAAGCCTTAATGCTTGGAGCAAGTTTTTTATGCACCCCTTTTAGGTAGCACGCTAAAGCTTCCATGACGTTTTGAGGAGCATGCAGGAACATACGATGAAGCGATACTTTAGCGCTATCATGCCCGCCCCATCTGACACTAAGCATGGTCGAGCGGTTGTCATTGATTTTAAGCTGCAGTTTCATGCCCGCGCTTAATTCGAGCTGCTGCTTAATTGAATTTTGCGAATAATTCATCAACATAGGGTGCTATATCATTCTTTCCATAAACACCCGGCCAGCATACTGTCCGCCGTTTTCATTGGATTCTTTAATCCAAGAATTTTGCTCGCCGAATTCTTTGAATCCAAAGCGGCGATAAAACTTTCTAGCAGGATTTTCAGAGTAGACCTGTAAATGAAGAAGCTCGATTTTGAACTTTTCCTTCGCCATATGAATGAGGCTGTTCATTAAGTAACTTCCAATTCCCTTTCCCCGAAAGCCATCTCCCACAATAATTCCAAATTCGCATTGATGTGCAAGCTTGCGATAAGGCTGCAAATACAACGTCGCAATTCCGCAAGGAAGTCCATTTTTTAGAATGGTCAGGCTGCACTTATAGCGGTAAAAAGCGATCCAGCGCATGACAGCATCGTCAATTTCCATCTCATCATCCATCGGGAACCAGCGTCCGGCCGTCGTTTCCATCAGCCATTCTTTTAAGTATTTGCTATCGCTTGGCTCTGTATAACGCACTTCAACACCGTCGAAGTTTTGATCTTGATCTTTCATTAACCGAACTCCTTTAAATAGGCATTGACAAAGTTATCGATATCACCATCCATGACAGCTTGAATATTTCCCGATTCCGCTTTCGTGCGGGTATCCTTCACCAGGGTGTAGGGCTGGAAAACATAGTTGCGTATCTGGCTTCCCCACGCGTTTTCCATTTTTTCCCCTTTCATTTTATTAAGGGCCTTTTCCCTCTCTAAAACCTCTAATTCATAAAGTTTAGAGCGGAGCATTTGGAAGCATGATTCTTTATTTTGCACCTGGCTTCTTTGCGTCTGGCAAGAAACGACAATCCCTGTTGGCAGGTGGGTCAAACGGACGGCTGAATCGGTTTTATTGACATGCTGCCCCCCTGCCCCCGATGATCTGAACGTATCGACCCTTAAATCGTCCGGCCGAATGTCAATCTGAATGTCATCGGTAATTTCGGGAGAAACGTCCACCGATGCAAAGCTCGTGTGCCTTTTTGCATTGCTATCGAATGGGGAAATGCGCACTAACCGATGCACTCCTTTTTCTGCCTTTGAGTACCCGTAAGCAAAATTTCCGACAAAACGGAGGGTAATGCTTTTCAGGCCAACCACATCGCCCTCGACAAAATCGACGACTTCCACCTTCCATCCCTTTTTCGCTGCCCAGCGCTGATACATGCGGGAAAGCATCTGAGCCCAATCGCAGGCCTCTGTTCCTCCGGCGCCTGAATTAATGGTCAAATAACAATCCTTGTTATCCATTTCGCCGGCAAGCATGCGCCTTACTTCCAAATCCCCAAGAGTCATTTCGACATCTGAGAGATCTTTTAGGAGGTCATTGATGAGCTCCTCGTCATTTAAA
>JAJTHR010000240.1 GCA_021298935.1 Parachlamydia sp.
GGTTGCATCCTGGGCGGGGCAAACCGAACATGATAAGGCCAAAGGTTCAGGTTATGCAGGTTCATTTTTAAGCGGTGTTTTGGCAACGGCTGTCGCTACGCCTTGTACGGGACCCTTTTTAGGATCGGCCATCGGTTTTGCCGTTACCTTGCCTGTGTTACAGGCGATGCTTATTTTTACCTCGTTAGGCCTTGGGATGTGCTTCCCGTATCTTTTATTGGCCGGTTTTCCCTCGCTTTTGCGCTTTATGCCCAAGCCGGGTGCATGGATGGAGGTCTTTAAAGAATTGATGGGCTTTATGCTTCTTGCGACAGTCCTTTGGCTGCTTTGGGTGTTTAGCGCGCAAACGAATACCTTCTCCCTGATCTGCCTACTGGCCGGGTTTTTGTGCTTTGCCATTGGAGGATGGATTTATGGGAAGGGCATCTCCCCGCTGATGAGCCGTAAAAAGCGAATCCTTGCCTACGCTTTCACTCTGCTGTTTGCCATTGGGGGAATCCAGACCATTATCCTACCGAAAGCGACTTGGGATCAGAGCGATAACAGTACTGAGGCGCTTGGGAAGGGGTGGGAACCTTTTTCCCGCGAGCGGCTGGTCGAGCTGCGGGCTCAAGGGATTCCTGTCATGATTGACTTTACGGCGAAGTGGTGTCTCATTTGCCAGGCCAACCACATGGTTCTGGATTCCAAAGAAGTTGAAGGGGAGCTGAATAAAATCGGAGCTGTCAAAATGATCGCCGACTGGACGAAAAATGACCCTATCATCACGGAAGAATTGAGCAAATTTGGTCGCAATAGCGTTCCCCTCTATGTTTTATATGGAAATGATCCGGCAGCAGAGCCTCTGATTCTACCGCAAGTCCTGACGACCGGTACGGTGGTCGATCATTTGAATCAGGCCTTTGAAAACGAAGACATTGCGCTGCGATGATGCATTATTTCGACTCTCATGCCCATTTGACAGGCGATGCCCTGTATCCATCCATTGATGAGTGCTTAAGCCGCTCATGGGAGGCAGGGGTGCGCTCGATCATGAATATTTGCACCGATTTGAAGACCCTGGAGCGCGGCTTAGAGCTAACAGCCCGCACACCTTGGGTCTATCAAGCAGCCGCGACGACACCGCACGATGTAGAGAAAGAAGGGGAGCTGGTTTTCGAACGGATGGCGGCTCCAGCCCGGCAAGGACTCTTAAAAGCTGTCGGGGAGACGGGACTCGATTATTATTACGAGCATTCTGCAAAGGATATCCAAAAAAAGTTTCTCGTTCGCTATCTTCAACTTGCGCTTGAATGCAAGCTTCCCGTGATTATTCATTGCCGCGAAGCTTTTAACGATCTTTTTGAAATATTGGATAGTGAATACAGGGTGCAGGGGACACATGCCCCCGGCATTCTTCATTGTTTTACAGGATCCATTCAGGAAGCAGAAGAGGTGATTAAAAGGGGATGGATGCTATCCTTGAGTGGTATAACCACCTTCAAAAAAAGCCATGCCCTCCACCAGGTAGCCCTTGAAGTTCCCCTTGATCAGTTGCTGATCGAAACGGATGCCCCGTATCTTGCTCCTCAGGGTAAACGAGGAAAAACCAATGAACCCGCCTTTGTCGTTGAAACAGCTGCTTTTATTGCACGCACCAAAAATGTACCGCTGGAAGTCGTTGTAAATGCGACTTATCAAAACGCAAAAAATATATTTAATATTTAATCTTAAATTCTCCTTAATAATTTTTTAAAATGCATTTGTTATTATTAAATAAAAAAATAACAATTATGTATTCATCTAATTTAAATCTTTTAGACGCTGAAAAAATTTTAAATAACTTGCATGGCCTAAGCTCTTTAAAAGAAACAGGTCATAGCGTCTATTTGGGCTCCCGCGTCATCACGACGTCTCCATCGAATACGACGACTGAAAAAATGTCCAATTACCTGTCCACCTGGTGCGGTTGGAGCTCCGACCTCTATTATTTGCCCCAGCTCACCGAACGGTTAGTGACATTTATGAAAAGTGAAGAGGGTAAAAATATTAAATCCACCTTAGTCACCGATGCCATCGCAGGATTAAGCGTTCTACTGGATACCGTCAAGAATGAGTCAGAAAATCGCCAATTTGTCGAAAAATCGATGGATCATTTATTGCTTGCTTTAGGGATCGCAACGTTAAATAATCACACCCCTAGCGCGCAACCTTTAAGTCTTGGAAGATTCATGTGGCAAAATTATGGGCTCTATTATCTGTCAACCATCCCTTTTGTCGTCAATAGGGTGCAGGAAAAGGTCTTTGGCAGTAAAAGAGATCTATTTTTTAAAGCATCAACGGAAAAATTAAAAGAATTCATTTATTATGATGTACAGGAGGATTCCCATTCCATTAAAGAAAAAATTTTAGAGCTTTTTTTAGATCCGGAACTCAATCGATCCTGTTCTTGTGTTTATAATGGAAATGTGGCCCAAGTTCCCAATCAATTTTATTTGGATTGCGCCCGTATGGAAACACTGACGCTGAATGGCGCCTTGGTTTCCGATCTTAAAAACCACCATATTGAAAAAGAAGAGATTTGCACTCTCTTTGAACAAACGTTTGAACCTTTGCTTTTTAAACGTCTCGGCACAATCTTGCATCAATCGCTCTTTGCGGATTTGGCGGAAAAATGGTTCATTGAAGATTGGCCCTCTGCTTGGCGCGAGCCAGGCTTCCCTTTCGAGTCCTATATTAGCAATTCAGAAGGCTATCATTTTTCCATTGACAGGCAAGGAAACCAGCTGAAAGTAGACGCAAAATTAATACTAAATTGCGGATTTGTCGAAAATGCAAAAATCCCTTTAGGTTTTGTGGTTGTGAAGAGGGAAATGGTCTTTGACATTCCTGAATTGCTGCAAAATTTATCAGAACTGCCTCCTCAGCAACGTTTACCAAGTTTTAATGTGAAGCAAACGATTTCTGATCTTTACCCTTCCCTGGAAGCGGCGCGGCATTTTTTAACCTGAATATCAGGCAGATAAATTCAAAATTCAGTTTTTAACTTATCTTAATGCTATGTTTAATAATAGTTGAAAATACTTTGTTATAATTTTAATAACTCACCTCTGCCAAAAAGAGCAAAATGAAAGCCAAGAGATTTTGAAAAATCAATTAATTCAAAAAGCGCAGCAATATTTTACTAATATTGCGAGCATTTTTGAATTTAATTGAGATTCAAAAGATCTGCTTATCCATCTGCTCCTTTTGGCAGAGGTGAGTTAATAACAAAGGAATAAAAATGTTTTCTTATGATTTAAATTTGTCACAATCACAAGAGATTTTAAAAAATCTTTATGAATTACATACTTTGCCTGAAACGGAAAAACAGGTCTTTTTTGGCTCAAATGCCATCACGTTCGGATCTTCAAGTACAACATCGGAAAAAGTGACTAATTACATGTCTACTTGGTATGGGTGGGGCACAGACCTGTGTTATTTGCCAAATCTGACTGAAAGGGTTGTCAAATTCATTCAATCTGAGGAAGGTAAAACGATTTCTCAAGATGAAATCATGAATGCTATTGAAGGGACAGCTGTATTGCTTAGCCTTTTAAAGAAAGATTCTGTTGAGAGTACTAAAGTAGAAGAGGCCATGAACCATTTGCGGTTTGCTTTAGTCAGCAAGGAAGTTAAAAAAGAAGAGGTTGCGCCTACCCCTTCCTATCTTTCTTATTTTTACACGGTTGGAAACTATGCCTCTCAAAAAATTTTTGGGAATAGAGAAAATACATTCTTAGCGCAGGCAAAAGCGCGACTAGATGATGTGATCTACTTTGATGTGAGAGAAAATGGGGAAGATCTTAAAAATTTGATTAGAGGTTTTTTTGAAGATGCCAATCTGATGGCCGTGACAGACATAATTGTAGCTGGAAACCCTTTGACCGTCCCTTTGCAATTTTATACCGATAGCCACCGGATCAATTCCCTCAAGGTGAATGGAGAGACAATTTACGATTCAAGTGCTAGTTTTATTCCTCCTGAAGAAATTTGCTTTCAAATGAGCCAGAAGATGCCGCTTCCCCTTTTTAATAAAGTAGGGGCCATTGTGCATCAATCCTGTTTTTCAGATTTGATTATCAAATGGTATGTTGAAGAATGGCCGCGTGAGTGGCGTGCAAGTGATTTTCCTTATCTTTCCGTTATAAATGGCTCAGAAGACCTCTCTTTCGAAATCAAGACAGAAGGTGAGCAAGTAGAAATTATTGCTAAAAACGTGGTAAGTATGGGATTTGCAAACCCTGAAGACGCGGATGACCGACAAATGTTGGGTTATACGGCTATTGTAAGGAAATTAATTTTTTCAAAGGATGAACTTTTAAATAATACGGAGGTCGCTGTGCGATCTATGCGTGCGCAACAGATCTCATCTCATTTGCTGCCATCTTTAAGCGATGCCCTTCATTTTATTGAAAGTGTTAAGTAGGCGCCAATTAAATCATTGGCGCCCTTTCATGAACTAGTTAAAACGCTCGCCTTGAAGAAGTGTCCATAATCCTGTTGAGCTATTAGCTGCTGTAACGCCGGTTAATCCAGTCACGCATCCGTTTTCTTGTCTAAAGGAAACAACAAATGTGGGGTTAGAGCCTGGAGTTGGGAAATTGAACAATTGAACAAACCCTCTTCCATTAACGGCATTGTCTAAAGACCAAATAAAAGGGACATTTGTTCTTGCAATGTGTGTAACTTGTCCTGCAACAACTACAACCAGGTCAAGAAAAGTTGCTACCCCTGTGTTATCTTCAAAGAATGTGAGCTGTCCAACAGCTGCTTGAGATTGGGGTAATAAAAATGTGCCAGCGCCATCGCGGCTGTTGCTAAATCCGCTGACTTGGTAAGTGCCTACAACATCTTCATTTGTAATACGATTGATTTCGCCATTTTGGTTGCAGCGGTTTTCATTGCAGCGATCTTGTCTGCAGTGGTCAGCTGATAAAGCTGCTGGAGCAGCAAAAGCAGCAGCTAATAATAACAGGCTATGCACTAGTTTTTTCATATAGTCTCCTTGTGATGATAAAAGTTTTTCCTACGTCTTTGAATTTCAAAGTTTCAAAATATAAATTTTAATTCAACATTTTTTTTAGAGTTTTGACAATAATTCTTCATATGTTATCCATTCCAATTCATTGTTGGATGGCAAAAATGGCAGAATATTATAAAGCACCCCCGCTACCCCGTCCGTTTATTTGGCGAAAGGTTCAATCCCTGGCCGGACTATGGCTTGTTTTGTTCCTGATTGAACATTTGCTGACCAATTCCCAGGCGGCCTTGCTCATTGGTGATGATGGCAGCGGATTTGTCAGGGCTGTCAATTTTATCAAAGATCTTCCCTATTTGCCTGTCATTGAAATCGTTTTGCTTGGGGTCCCGTTCCTATTGCATGGCTTTTGGGGAATTAAATACCTCTGGCAAGCCAAGTACAATTCTTTTCCATCCGATGGCTCCTCTCCGTCTTTGCCACAATATAAATTAAACCAGGCCTACACCTGGCAGCGTCTTACTTCTTGGATTCTTCTGTTTGGAATTGCCGCCCATGTGATCCACATGCGTTGGATCGAATATCCGACAGAAGCGCAGCTGGGTACTCAGCAGTATTATTTTGTACGGCTCACCCAGGATAACGGCCTTTATACTCTTTCTAAACGGCTTGGGGTCGATCTTTTTTCCGCCTCTAAAATCGCTTTGTTGAAGGAAGAGGCTGGCCACTTAAGTCCTTTGGAAGCGGGCAATGATACGCCGCAAGAATTGATCGATGCACAAAGCAATCGCGAAAAAAAAGCTTGGATTGGTGCTTTGTCAAGCAGGCATTTGAAGGAGGGACAAATCATGGCTTCGGCTAAAACATTTGGCTTGGCGGAACTTTTAATTGTCAGGAATGCTTTTAAAAGCCCTTTAATGATCGTTCTTTATACAATTCTTGTGTTAGCTGCTTGCTTTCATGCCTTTAACGGCTTATGGACCTTTATGATTACGTGGGGAGTGACTTTGACCGCTGCCTCTCAGCGAGGGATGCGCAGAATTGCCCTATTTTTGATGGCCCTCATTTCTTTTTTAGGGCTGGCGGCGATTTGGGGAACCTATTGGCTCAATTTAATGGATTAAAATATGGGTAATTATCGCGATGTAGTCGTCGTTGGCGGGGGACTGGCAGGCCTGTCTGCTGCCATGAAATTGGCCGAAAATGGGTGCAATGTAAAAATAGTCTCGGTGACAAAAGTCAAGCGCTCCCATTCGGTCTGCGCGCAAGGGGGCATCAATGCCGCCATGAATTTAAAAGGAGAGGATGACTCGCCTTTGATTCATGCGTATGACACTATCAAAGGGGGGGACTTTTTAGCCAATCAGCCTCCTGTCGTTGAAATGTGCATGGCAGCTCCCTCGATCATTCATATGATGGACCGGTTTGGCTGTCCCTTCAACCGCACGCCTGAAGGGAATCTCGATTTTAGGCGCTTTGGGGGCACCCTTTATAACCGGACGGCTTTTTGCGGCGCCTCGACCGGCCAGCAGCTGCTCTATGCGCTGGACGAGCAGGTGCGCAAATACGAAACCCTTGGACGCGTTGAAAAGTTTGAATCCCATGAATTTATGCGGCTCGTTCTCGATGAAAATGGTGTGGCAAGAGGCATTGTCCTCATGGATCTATTCAACTTGAAGCTAGAGGTACTTAAAGCGGATGCCGTCGTCATTGCCACCGGTGGAATTGGAATGATTTTTAAAAAGTCCACCAACTCGACCTTCTGTACAGGGGCTGCCAACGGGCGGCTCTTTATGCAAGGAATGTGGTATGCCAATGGGGAATTTATTCAAATTCATCCGACAGCCATACCGGGCCATGACAAGCTCCGCCTGATGTCCGAATCGGCACGCGGAGAGGGAGGACGCATGTGGGTGTATGGCGATTCCTCAAAAAAAATCCTCATGCCTGACGGCCGGGAAATCCAATGCGGAGAAACGGGGCAGCCCTGGTATTTTTTGGAGGAGCTCTACCCGGCATTCGGCAATCTTGTTCCACGTGATATCGGCTCGCGCGAAGTGCTGCGCATTTGTGAAATGGGGCTTGGGATTAATGGTGAAATGCAAGTCTTTCTGGATGTCTCGCATTTAAGCGAGGAGAAAAAAGAGAAGCTGAAATCCATTCTTGAAATATACCAAAAGTTTACGGGCGATGATCCGCGCAAAGTGCCTATGCGCATTTTCCCGGCCATGCATTATACCATGGGGGGGGCATGGGTCGATTGGCCGGCCGCCGATGATCCTGACCGCTATGAGCGCTACCGTCAGATGACTAATCTTCCTGGCTGCTTTAATATTGGCGAGTCCGACTATCAGTACCATGGGGCCAATCGGTTGGGGGCCAATGCTTTGCTGGCCTGCATTTTCAGCGGCCTTGTGGCGGGCAAGGAAGTTCCCAGGTATCTGGATAATCTGGCAAAATCCTATAAGGATGTCCCCTCAACCTATTTCGAGCAGGCTTTAAAAGCGGAGGAAGAGTTAAAAGAAAATCTGTTAAAAAGAGAAGGGCCGGAAAATATCCATCGCCTTCACGATGAACTGTCCGACTGGATGCTGCAGCATGTAACAGTGAAGCGCAATAATGAAGATTTGCAAAGGACGCTGGATAAACTAAAGGAGTTGAGGGAGAGGTATCGCCATATTTCATTGGATGACAGAGGCCGCTTCGCCAATCAGACCTATGCCTTTGCTAACCAGTTCGGTCCCATGCTTGAGGTGGCTATGCTGATTACGAAGGGGGCTTTGCTCCGGGATGAGTTCCGGGGAGCCCACTTTAAGGCCAATTTTTCCCATCGCGATGATGACAATTGGCTTAAGACAACGGTCGCAAAGTATCATGAAGGGGAGCCGGAAATTTTCTATCAAGCAGTGGATTTGCGTCATTTGAAGCCTATCCCGCGTGATTATTCCCAGGCAAAGAAAGTGCGGCCGACTTTGGAGAACATCCCAGTTAACATTCAGTCCTATTAATTTAAACGCAAAGAAGCGACAAATTTGCTGCTTATTTGCGTTCTTTGCGCCTTATACCATTTCCCAAAAATAAAACCATAAAGTTGGCTTGTCAGCGCTTCAGATTTAAAAGATCTTTTCGAAGTTGATATCTTTGAATATCAACAAGGAGAGATCTTTTAAAGATGAAGGTGATCACAAGTCAAATTTA
>JAJTHR010000042.1 GCA_021298935.1 Parachlamydia sp.
AGCCGGCCAGCGGCCCATTTAATACAATAATAAAATCTTTCCATTTGGCAAGCGTCGGTCCCTCCCTTTTGGTCAGACCGCCTAACCCTACCAGGCTGATTTCTGCTTCCTGCCCAAAAGCCACGGCAGTCAGGGCATGCCCAAACTCATGTATTAAGACAGAAATAAAAATAACAGCCGCCCAAATAGCCGTCTCAGGGATCGATTGCGTATTCAGCCAACCGATCATGACAATCAGCAGCCAAAAAAAAGGAAAGATGCGAATAGGAATTTTTCCAGGTATATAAATCATGGGCCGCCTCTATGAAGCGCCCGCTGCATGGCAGCACCCATGACAGCCGGGGTTTCGGCTATTTCGACGCCGACTAAACGAAGCGCCTCGATTTTAGCGGCAGCCGTGCCCATGCCACCTGAAATAATGGCTCCTGCATGTCCCATACGTCTTCCTGGAGGCGCTGTTTGTCCTGCAATAAAGGCGGCTATAGGTTTTGAACTGAATTGGCGGATCCATTCCGCCGCCTCCTCTTCTGCCTGCCCCCCAATTTCGCCGATCAATAAGACCCCTTCCGTATTAGGATCATTTTCAAATAGGGAAAGGACATCGATAAAGCTTGTCCCGTTTAAAGGATCTCCTCCGATCCCCACACAAGTTGATTGGCCGAGGCCAAGCTTTGTTGTCTGCCAGACAGCTTCATAGGTCAATGTTCCCGACCTTGAAACAACGCCGATTTTACCCTTATGATGGATATAGCCGGGCATAATCCCCATTTTGCAAAGGCCCGGAGAGATAACACCCGGACAGTTCGGGCCGATCAAACGGCTTGCCGCGCTTCTGCGCATCACTTGACTCACTTTCAACATATCCTGGATAGGGATCCCTTCGGTGATGCAGACAATCAGGGGAATCCCTGCATCCTCCGCCTCCAAAATGGCTTCTGCGGCAAAAGGAGCAGGCACAAAAATGAGCGAGGCATTGCAGCCGGTCTTCTCCCTGGCCTCTAAAACAGTGTCGAAGACAGGCAGCCCTAAGATCTCCTCCCCTCCTTTTCCGGGCGTCACCCCTCCCACGTAGCAGGGGGCATAGAGCATTCCCTGCTCGGTATGAAAGCGGCCTGCCTTTCCGGTAATGCCCTGTGTAATGATGCGCGTATGTTCGTCAATCAGTATTGTCATTTTGCTTCAACCGCAAGCTTGGCAGCCTCTGTCAGATCGGCTGCGATTTGAATATTCAGTCCCGACCCGGCTAAGAGCTCTTTTCCTTTCTCCACATTAGTCCCCTCCATTCTGACAATCAAGGGAACCGGGATGTGCTGCCTACTGGCTGCTTCAATAATTCCCAACGCCAGAGTTTCGCAATTCATAATCCCCCCAAAAATGTTGATTAAAATCGCTTTGACATGAGGATCGGAAAGAATGATTTTAAACCCTTCAGCCACCTTTTCAACCGACGCTCCACCCCCCACATCCAAAAAATTGGCTGGCTTGCCCCCATGGGCCTGGACAAGGTCCATTGTAGCCATGGCTAGGCCAGCTCCATTGACCATGCAGCCGATCTCTCCATCCAACGCCACGTAGGAGAGGTCGAATTCCTGGGCGCGCGCTTCGCTGGATGAAACTTGAGAGGGATCGAACAGGTTTTTCAGGGCACTCTGACGGTAAAGGGCGTTGTCATCGATTGACATTTTGGCATCCAGGGCAACCAAATCGCCGCCGTCTGTCGTAACAAGTGGATTGATTTCAAGCAAAGAAGCATCGCATTCAATAAAGGCCTGAATCATTTTTTGCACAATTTCGCCCCCTTGAACGGCTGCTGCTTTGTCCCATCCCATGAACTTGGCCAAGCGAAGAAGCTGATAGCTTCTTAAGCGTCCCTCAAAGGGAACAGGAAGAAACAAAACCCGATCGGGCGTTTCTTTGGCCGTTTTTTCTATTTCCACCCCGCCTACAGGCGATGCAATAAGCATGCGTGCAGCCGATTGACGATCAATTGTCAGACCTAAATAATATTCATGGGCGATTTGAACCGGCTCTGTGACAAGGAGTTCGCGGACAATCAGCCCTTCCGGGCCCGTTTGTTCATTGACGACTTTCATCCCGAGCAGCTCCCTCGCTCCCTTTAGGATTTCTTCTTTTCCTTGGAGCAGCCTGACGCCGCCGGCTTTCCCCCTTCCTCCCGCATGGATTTGAATTTTGAGGACAGCCGAATTCCATCCTTTCTTCAAAAACTCCTCCACTTCCTCTATAGACGATACCACAAGATAGGGGGGAGTCGGAATTTGATACTGCAATAAAATGTTTTTAGCTTGGTATTCGTGAAGATTCATAGTTTTTTCTCGGAGATGATCTTTTTGAATCTTCGCTTTTTTTCTTTTTCTATGCTAAGCTTTTTTTAATAATTTTTATTAAGAGCACCCCATGGTTTTACAGTTTATTAAGTCAAGTTTTTCGAATATGAAATCGGCGCTTGCCCGCGCCCGCTCGCTCCTTGGAGGAAAGATTTCTTCACTTTTTCAGGGAAAAATGGATGAGGAGACATTCGAGCAGCTGGAACGATCGCTCTATGAAGCTGACTTTGGAGTCAAAACAGCCGCCGAGCTGACAGAAAAAATACGCGCCTTGCACAAAAGCAATCCCTCCATGAAAAAGGAAGAATATTTGAAGGCATTGCGTGAAAGCCTGGTTGACATGCTTGGCCCCCAACCTGTCATCTCCACCCAAGAGACCTCTCCTCAAGTGGTCCTCATTGTGGGAGTCAATGGAAACGGAAAAACAACATCGGTGGCAAAATTGGCCCATTTCTACACTGAAAAGGGAAAAAAAGTGCTGGTAGCGGCTGCCGATACGTTTAGGGCAGCTGCGATTGAGCAGCTTGAAACATGGGCTGAGCGGCTAAAAGTAGATATTGTCAAAGGACATCCCAATAGCGACCCAGCAGCCGTTGCTTTCGATGCCGTCCAGGCGGCCAAATCCCGAGGATGTGATCTTGTCCTTATTGATACAGCAGGGCGCCTGCATACTAAAATTCCTCTGATGCAGGAACTTGAAAAAATTAAACGCTCCTGCCAAAAAGCGATCGGCGTGCCTCCCAATGAAACCTATCTCGTCCTTGATGCCACAACCGGACAAAATGCTATCGACCAGGCCAAGCAATTCCACAAAGCCACTCCCCTGACCGGTTTGATTTTAACCAAGTTAGACGGAACGGCCAAAGGAGGGATTGTATTCGCCATTCATCGGGAACTCGGCATTCCCATCCGTTTTATCGGGCTTGGCGAAGGATTGGACGATTTGCAGCCTTTTGACGCTCAAAGTTTCGTTTCCAATTTGTTTGAGGCATAAATGAATTTCATCACCGTTGCCTATTTCACAGAAAATACTGGCTACGCCGAAGAAATTTTGCATTTAAAGGAAAGCCTGCAGCGCTTTCATCTTGGGCATGACGTTGTCGGCATTCCCCATCAAGGCAGCTGGCAGGCTAATACGCATTTTAAGCCCTATTTTATCAAGCAAATGCTTAGCCGGCATTTCCCCCGTCCCCTCCTCTATCTTGACGCCGATGCACGTGTGCAGCAGCATCCTTCCCTCTTTGAAAATGCTGCTTTTGATTTAGGACTTTTCTATTGGAAAAATAAGGAATTGATCAGCAGTACGCTCTATTTTGCCAATAATGCCAAAACGAATGAAGTGGTGGAAAGATGGATCGCCTGCTGCTTTGAAAATCCCTCCATTTGGGACCAAAAGATTTTACAGTATGTCATTCAGGAATCAAAGGATTTGGAATTAAAGATCGAAATGCTCCCTCCCTCTTATTGCCAGATTTTTGACCTGATGAAGGAAGAAGGAGAAGCTGTCATTGAACAATTTCAGGCAAGCCGCCGTTTTAAACAATCTATTGATGAAAATTCTTAAAAAACTAGAAATACGGCATTGGACTTAGTCGTAAAATCAACACCTCGCTCGGCCAGCCAGTTCTTTAACTGGTAAGGATCCGATCCTGCCCGCCAGCCAATCGTCCAATTCAAAACAGGCACTGAAAAATCAGCTGCCGTCTTAATCAAATCATTCGAAGATAAAAAAAGAAGACGGGATTGGAAAAGGCGTTTGGAAAAAAAATGCAGTTTGCCTGGAAGCGTTCCTGCAACCAGGCGATCCATGGCAAGGATGCCGATAAATAATTTGATCGGTTCCTGATACCAGCGGATGTTTTCATTATCAAAAATGTAATTAAAGAAAGGTGTAAGCAAAGCATGCAACAAAGAGGCAATGGCAGCAACGCAAGCGGAGATGAGGGGTTGCTGCATATTTTTTAAAGGAGCCAACCCTCCATTAACAAAAATAAGGGAAGCGGTGAACGAGTATAGAGCGCTTCTTCCCATGGATGGCACGATATTAGAAGGCAATCCTTTCGCGTACACCCTCAAGGATTCCATTTACAAAACCCCGTAGGTCGGATTAACGCTCGTTTTAAAAGTGATCCCCCACCTTGTCAGCCATGTTTTAGCTTGGTTCGCTGCTTCCTGATCAACCATTTGCACGAGTCCAAGCGGAACATCGATCACCAAACGAAGCATGTGGGAGGACATAAAAAATAAGGATGATTTCTTGAAAGCCAATTCATGGACTTTGTAAGCCGTTGCTTGCTTCAAGAGAAGACATGTCACCGTGTAGTCGATCACATAGCGAACAATTTCCTGATGCCAGATAATTTTTTTATTTTCAAAAATGTAATTGAATACGGGGTTGGTCAGTGCGTGCACCGTTGCGGCCAGGCAAGCCACAGCCCCGGCAGTCAAAGGGCGATTTAATACAATCGTTTTGGTGGTGTCGGCAGCAGTCAAAATAAAGGATGCAGTAAAAGAATAAAGGGCGCTTTTTCCTATGGAAGAAACCATATTATCGGGAAGCTCGAACCAATACCACTCAAACCCTTGACGTACCTGAGTAAACACGTTTTGACCTCCATGAAAATGAAAAGCAATAGTAGACAAAAGAAGATTACTTATTCAACCAATTGTTTATAAATTAAAGCCTGTGGTAGCTTTTAACCTGAATTTCAGGCAGAGAAACGCAAAATTCAGGTTTTTATGCATTTAATTAATGAAGTTAATAAAATAATGCCAAATGAAACAATCTTAGTGACGGGAGGAGCTGGGTTTATCGGCTCCCATGTCAATAAAATGCTTAGACAGGCAGCCTACCGTACGATAGTCCTCGATAACCTGAGCCGAGGCAGCTCGGAGACAGTCATTCAGGGTACTTTTGTACAAGGCAACATCAATGATGCTGCCCTGCTCGAGACCCTTTTTACCCAAAATAAAATCGATGCAGTGATGCATTTTGCAGCCTTTATTGACGTCGGTGAATCGGTTAAGGACCCGGCGCTTTATTATCAAAACAATGTGATTAATACCTTGAACTTGCTTAATGCAATGGTCAAATTTAATGTCAAAAAAATAGTGTTTTCATCCACGGCTGCCTTGTATGGAATGCCGTCTGGCCCCTGCATTAAAGAAGAGGATCCATGCCATCCCATCAACCCGTACGGGGAATCCAAATGGATAGTGGAAAAAATCCTGCGGGATTACCAAACAGCCTATGGTCTTAGCTATAGTGCGTTGCGCTACTTTAATGCAGCAGGCGGGGATCCTGATGGGCTCATAAAAAATCATCAGAAAATATCCACTAACCTCATTCCCATCATCCTCAAAAGTTTAAAGTCGGGCACTGCTGTGACAATCTATGGCACAGATTATCCAACGCCCGATGGAACATGCATCAGGGATTATATTCACATTGAAGACCTTGGGCAAGCCCACCTTCTGGCTCTTCAGGCACTATTGCGAGATGCCCCCTCAACCGTCTATAATTTAGGAAATGGGCAAGGATTCAGTGTAAAAGAGGTCATCCAGGCAGTTGAAAAGGTCCTCAATCAAAAAGTCAAAGTGATTGAGGGGCACCGGCGAGCGGGCGACCCGCCGATTCTTTTAGCAGACTCTAGCAAAGCATTGAAAGAGCTCGGTTGGACTCCCCGCTTCAACCTGCATAATATCATCCAACATGCATGGATGGCCCTCAATTAACCATGCTTCTTTAATAGCCTGAATAATCAAATCTGTATGAATAAGTATTAATAGATTATAAAATAAATTAAAAAAACAATTGACAAAACCAACTGTAAATCATATAATAAAAATGTAGGGGGTATTGAAGAAAGAATAAAAAGCTTTCAAACTGAGCGGCGACTATGGGTAGATTTAGAAGGGAATTAAGAAATTAAATTCATTAAACTAAATCTGCCCATAATCGCCACTCAATAGTATGAAAGCACTCTTACAATTTTTGTGACCACTTTTCTAAGCCAATTGAAGTGTTATAAATTTTATTTTGCACTTCTTGTATTTGACTTGCATTTACTTCGTAATTACAAGTTATTAGCTAAGAAAGTGGTCACTTACTTATTAAAGATATTATTTGACAAAACTAATTGTAAATCATATAATAAAAATGTAGGGGGTATTGAAGAAAGAATAAAAAGCTTTCAAACTGAGCGGCGGCTATGGGTAGATTTAGAAGGGAGTTAAGAAATTAATTCAATAAACTAAATCTGCCCACAATCGCCACTCAGTCTGAAAGCGCTAATTGCCAGCTTTGTGACCACATTTCTTAGCCGTTGAAGTGTCTTATCTATTTTGTTTGGCACTTCTCTTGCATTATTAGGCTTGTATACTTACTTAGTAATACAAGTCGGTAGCTTGGCTAAGAAAGTGGTCACTTCTTTTTTAGGAGGTTTGTATGATCCATGCAATAAAAGGATTTTTACTTAGTTCCTTCTTAGTAGCTTTATTATTTGCACCTGCTTCCTCCCTTGATGCAAGAGGCGGCGGTGGTCATGGTGGTCATGGTGGTCGCAGTTTCGGCGGCGGTGGTTTTAGTGGCGGACACGTCGGACATGGAAATTGGGGCGGCGGCGGATACCATGGTGGAAATTGGAATCATGGTTGGCGCGGCAACGATTGGCATGGCGGCAATTGGAATAGAGGATACGGTGTAGGACTGTATGGAAGCAGCTATCCTTACTATTCTAATTATTATTCACCTTATTCAATTTCGGGCTGTGTTCACTTCCCTGAGAGAACTTTCGCTCAGTTGCCAGACGTAATTGGGCAATTAATCAAATAAATATTTTTAATTTTAAGAGGGAATAGTTTTTAGATAGAAAAAAATAGAACCGACGTTGCAACATTTGTTTTC
>JAJTHR010000310.1 GCA_021298935.1 Parachlamydia sp.
ATAAAGTTGGCTTGTCAGCGCTTCAGATTTAAAAGATCTTTTCGAAGTTGATATCTTTGAATATCAACAAGGAGAGATCTTTTAAAGATGAAGGTGATCACAAGTCAAATTTATGATTTTAATTTCGGGAAATGGTATAAAGAATGGCAAACCATGGTTCCTTGTAGAGGCCAAGTGTTCAGGTAATGGCAGCCCCTCAAAATCCCTTTATTATTACCATGAGATGCTTCAAACAGAATGTGCGTTTCAGCTGGCGTTGGATTTAGATTATGTGGATCGCAATTGTTTTGAATTCAATCAGCCGATCATTGTGCCGGCTAAAACTTTTCTTTCACAGCTCGTATAACCTGCACGCCATGAAAAAGCGTGCAGGAGCGATGGATTAATTTAACGGTGTGCGCAAGTCAACGAAATCAGGCAAATCCAACAATAGCGGGAAGGTCGCAAGGCCATCACGTAAAGCGGAATCGCATTCATAGATCAATGAATTTTTACCAAATTTAAACTCGGAGCGGCGCTGATCATATTGGATCGCTTGCTTGCATTGAGAAACCTGCAAGTCATAAGTCAGCAGGATGTCATTTTTCATTTGAGCAAGGACCCCCTCCGCTTGAGAAAGGCCTGCCGCAAACGAAATTTCATTCAGGCTATTTTGATAAGCTGTTTCATGTTCTTTGATCAGCTCCTTTTTATCTTCTAAGCTAATCTGCTCTTTTTCATAAGCTTCTTGGATTTGTGCAATGTTTTCATCAAGCTGTGTTTTCCAATGGTTTTTTTGGCAAACGAAGACATTTTGATTATAGATGCTATTGGCATTAGTCAGTTTATTGTCGCGCATTTGTGCATAGGGGGCTGTCAAATTCAAGAGCTCTTTATCAAGCTTATCAATCAGTTTTTGGTAATGATTGCGGTACTGAATAAAATAGAGCTTTGATTGCACAAGAAACGCCATTTCTTCGATTGTAAGAATTTCAGAAAATTGACGCAGGCTTAGATCATAAAGATCAGCTAATAGAACAATGGAGGGTATGCTTCCGCCATTGACCATTTCCTGCAAGAATAAAGGACGTCTTTCATATGGGGTCAAAGTCTTATCCGAACGGCTGCCTCGGTAAGCGTGCTGGAAGCCTTTTACCAAGTCTTCTTGTCTTTTCTCATATAAATAGTTGGGATCTTTGAGATAATCGCAGCTGAGGAAATAAATTCCGGTAACAGTGGAAACTGTTGCAGCTGCTGCAATGGCTGGCATCAACACAGGAGCTAAGGGGATGGCTAAAACGAAGCTTCCAATCCCTGTAGCAGTTAAAAAAGCCCCAAGAGCATGTCCATTCGAGCTTTTGTTAATCCAATTGGGATTGTCTATCCAAATTTTGCCGTCAATCACGGAATGGTTTTGATTGTAGTGGATGTTGAGCAAGTGATCCGGATTGAGCTCGAATGATGTTTCATTCACTTCTTTATGCATCTGTTCGGCAAGCTTTAAATCGGCATCGTCAGCTTCCTGGCTGCCTGCTTCTCCAAATAGAGCGGCAGTGCTCTTCTCATCCGTCTCTGTATTTGTTTCTATCGTCAAGTGAATTAAAGATGGACGCATCCATTTTTGGTAATAAGCTTGTACTTCTTCGTAGGTGAGAGTAGCAATTTCTTCGCCTAAGGAGGAATCTGTTTCTTCAAAATGGTTGACAAGCCTCAGTCTGGCCGCTTCAATGGCGCTGATTTCCAAATTGCTTTTGAAAAGAGCTTGTCTGAATGCCTTTAAGGCATGGTCCATGTCCTGGCTTTCGTGAGAAGATAAGGGAAGGCGGACAGAATGCCCTCTCTCGTTGTTTTTCAATAAAGGGAGGGGGCTTAAATCGAACCCTAAATGCTGCAGCTCCTCGCTAACCTGAAAAGCGGCTTCATGGGTCAGAAGCAATAAGGCGTCGTCATTAGCCGAGACAGGGTGAAAAAATTGCATATCAACAACAGAGTAGGGAGTTTCTGTATTTTTTCTTTCAAATGTCAAGCCGTTTGGCATTTCAACTAATTGGCAATAGGCAGCAGGGGGGCAGGTTGTTAGGTTTAAGGCCATAAAAGCGGTCATTTTAAAGAGCGAGGATTTGGAATTCATAAAAGTTCCTTTTTATTTTGAACACGATCAAATTAGAATAAAATGATAAAGCAAAAATTAAGAATATTTAAACTCAACTTTGCACATTTTTTGGGCCCATCTTCGGAGAGAAGCTTCCTACAGCTAAATTACGCTGCAGTTTGCTTCTCTCTAGAATATAGGCCCAAAAAATGTACAAAATGGAGTTAAGGAAATAAATGATAGTTTTTATGGACCATGGACCAAATGATTTCAGCCCGCTTGTCTCTTCTATCCTTTTTATTTAATTCTTCGCTGTAAGTGGTGGCTTCCCAATCAATTTCCTCGCCGATTGCCATGAAAACAGGGGAGTAGCGGGCCAATCTTTTTTCACCGATCTCTTTTTCTATTTGTTGCGGCGGCGGCATCAGGTCATATGTTTTTAAAGATAGCGGATAAAAATGAGTAGGGGTGTCGGCGTGGCTGGCGATCAGTCCAAAAAGTTCCAGGCTTTGCGGATCGAACGGAGCGACATTAATGCGGCCATTTTCATTTTTGCGGTCCCTTCCTCCGCTTGGCGCTACATAGATGCATTTACCTCCCTCTTTCAAAAGCTGGCCCATTTTTTTGATGGTGCGTTGATTGTGGAGAACTTTTTCGGCTTTTGCCTCAGGCGGGTAAGACATGTATTTTTTAGAAAAAATGCAAAGAAGATTTCTTCCAAGACTTAAGGGGACGGCAATGGGGTCTGTAATCACTCGGTGGCCGGCGATAAATATCATTTCGCTTGGAAGCCTGGCATCAATTTTCTCTAATAGTAAACTGATAATTTGAGGATCGGGCTCGGTTTGGTGATTGCTCAATAAAATGACGTTTTCCCCTCTTTCAAGCTGCTCAATCAAGTTCATCAGATTTTTTAGTCCAAGAACTTGGGAGAAATTGAAGTCGATTAAAGGGCGGATGAAGTCCAAACCAAATTGATATAAATCAAACGGTTTTCGAATGGCTGTATGATAAATCTCAAAAGGATAGGGATTTCTAACCTGGTCTGCAACAAGCTCAATCAGCGATTGAAAAAGGGTGTCTGCAACTTCCGGCGCACATGAGTGGCGGGTCTCCTGCATGTAACTTGAGTGAAAGTCATGCAAAGTCTTTTTTAAAGAGGGAGAAAAAAAGCCCTCACGGACATAAGGGAGAAGTCCAGGAAGGTCTTGGGGCATGCCGCTACACCTCGACCCGCTTATTTGTAATCGCTGAATGAAAATGATACTCATTCAGATGCAGACGATCATCTGTCTCATAAGTCAGTTGGGCATTCATTTCGGCCGCAAGCTTTGTCAGATATTGCTTATCAATGATATTGAGATACCGATCCAATTCAGGATGAATGATCAGCTTAATAGCGAACAGCTCATGGCAGCCAATGATTTTTTTAAAGGCTCTTTCAATTTCAATGGAGGCGCTTTCATGCGATTTAATGACCCCGCTTGCATGGCAGTAAGGACACCCTGTGAAAATGGTTTGCATCAGCGATCCCCGGTTTCGTTGCCGAGTCATCTCGACAAGACCGAATTCACTCATTCCAAGGATCGTGCATTTGGCAGAGTCGTCTTTCATGCAGTCTTTCAGGCGCTCAAGGACGCGGCGCTGGTTTTTTCGCAAGCGCATGTCGATGAAATCGCATATAATCAAGCCCCCGATATTACGCAGACGTAGCTGCCTGGCAATCTCTTCGGCAGCTTCCAGATTAATCCTAACGAGCGATTCCTCGACATCTGATTTACTCCCGCTGCTGCGCCCTGAGTTGACGTCGATCGTATGCATGGCCTCTGTCCTGTCAAAGAAAAGGTAGCCTCCGCTTGGAAGCCAAATCTTTCTGCGCAGCGTCTTTTCAATTTCTCTTTCAACATTGAAACGCTCAAACATAGGGATTTTATCCCTGTAATATTCAATGCGCAAAGGGTGTTCGTCCGCATAGCGGCTATACAGTCTTTTGCAGTTCTGATAGGTGGCATAATCATCGATCAAAAGACGGTCGTATTTTTTATCGATGGCTGTAATAACTGCCTTTTTAATCAAATCCGATTCAGCATAAAGAAGCGTGGGTTCGCTGGCCTTTTTGAAATTTTCCATGATGTTTTGCCAGTTATGCAAAAGATCATGCGCTTCGGCAATCAGCATTTCCTGCGTGGCGGAGGCGCTAGCTGTGCGGCAGATGAGACCCATGTCTTGGGGCATCTCGAAGGCCCGGATTAGTTTTTTGAGTCTTTCACGGGCGGCCCGGTCCTCAATCTTTCTCGAAACTCCGCGATGTGAAGAATTGGGGAGAAGGACAAGGTAGCGGCCTGCAATGGAAATATTGGAGGTGAGGCGCGCCCCTTTAGAACCGATCGGTTCCTTGACAACCTGCACTAAAACAGCCTGATCCTGTTTCATCACCTGTTCAATGTCAAGCTGCTGCTTTTCCTTTTCATTCAATGCCTTGATGTCATAATCAAGGTCGAAATCCATATCAAAAAGCTGTTCGAATTTTTTTGTATTCTCAATAATATCCGAGATATGGATAAAACCATTTTCCCCTTCATTGATGTCGATGAAGGCAGACTGAATATTATGGAGGATGTTTCTGACGCGTCCTCTGTAAACATTGCCTGTGAGCTGCCTTTCTTTTTTTCGTTCGACGATCAAGTCTCGCAGGTCGCCATTTTTTAAGAGGGCATAGCGAATTTCTTTGGATTCAATATTGAGTAAAATTTCTTGCATGAGGGCCTAAAAATATAAAAATAATAAATCTATAATAGGTTAATGAGGGGTTCTTTTCCAGAAAAAACCATTTTCCCGGAGAATTGATTGGCAAAAAAACTATTTTTCAATTAAAATAACTTCCACTCTATTTTAAATTATTGATTCTTATGGAAGATGAATTCAAGATTTTTGTTGATCAATTACATGATGGGCATGAAAAACTCATTCAGGAAACGTATCCGCCCTCCTTTCTGAATATTCATGAAAAAGATCTTGATTTCAAAAAAAATATTGAGCTTGACGGAGTGGCTTATACGGCTGAAAAGGAGCTTATTTTAAACTGGAACATCGCGGCCGAGGCTCTGGTCGCTTGCGCGATCTGCAATGAAAAAGTTCCGGTTGATATTCAGCTTAAAAATGTCTATCATACAGTTCCCCTGGAAGAAATCAAGGGAGCAGTATATAATTTTAAAGAACTCTTGCGTGAAACGATATTGATTGAAGTTCCTGCCTTTGCCGAATGCAATGAAGGTAACTGTCCGAGAAGGCAAGAAGTTGTAAAATATTTAAAAGAACCTTCCCAAAACGAAGAGGGCGATGATGGCTATCAGCCATTTGCCGATCTTGATTGGGGACCAAAAAGTTAATTTGATTTAGGAGAATAATCCCATGGCAGTGCCACGTAATCGCTTGTCCAATGCACGTAAAAATTCCAAGCGTGCTCACCACGCGAAAAAACCAAAAATTTTATCCGTTTGCTTGAACTGCAAGCTTCCCCGCCGCCCTCATTGTGCGTGTCAAGCCTGTGGAGCATATGGTAACACCCTTCCTGCGCAGCAGCAATCTTAATACCGATTCCCTTGCGTATCGGGGTTGATTTGATGGGGAGCGAAAGCCCCCCATCCGCACTTTTTGATGCAATCCCTCTAGCAGTCCAGCAATTTCCTGCCTTACAACTTATTATTTTTGCTACCCTCCCCATCATGCAGCAATTGCATGAGTGGAGCAGCGCTTTTCCCTCTCAAATCTGGGAATCCGTCCAATTTTGTCCCGTTTTGGAAGCGATTGAGATGGAAGACGATCCATTAGTGGCTTTTCGGAATAAAAAAAATTCTTCGATGGCAGCCGGCCTGACAATGTTGAAGAAAAGGCAACTGGATGGCTTTATTACAGCCGGCAACACAGGCGCGTTGATTGCCGGTGCTGTTGTCTCACTCCCTAAGCTGCCAGGCATTAAGCGCCCGGCGTTGCTGACCAATTTACCGACCGAACAAGGGGATTTGGCTGTCATTGATGTAGGGGGGAGTGTCGCTTGCAAGGCCGAGCATCTCCTTCAATTTGCTGCGATGGGGGCAGCCTATCAAAGGTGTTGCCGCGGGATTGCCCTGCCGCGCGTCGGACTGCTCAACATTGGGGTCGAATCCAAAAAAGGAACAGCCGAACTGCAAAAGGCCTACCAGTTGCTTCAGCGGCATGCGTCCCGCTTCCATTTTGTCGGCAATATCGAGGGGAGGGAGGGTTTCCAAGGTCATGTCGATGTGCTGGTGACCGACGGATTTACAGGCAACGTTTTGCTTAAGACAGCGGAAGGAGTATCCCTTTTTCTATTATCGCAGCTCAAACAAGCGATCCAGGAACTGCCTGGTCAGCAGCAGGAAGCTGTATTCAGACGTTTAAAGGATCAGTTTGATTATGAGGAGTATTCGGGAGCAATCATTTGCGGAGTGGATGGAGTTGTGGTGAAGTGCCATGGCAAATCCACTGCAAGGGCTTTTTTGAATGGCATTAAAGGAGCTGTCAAACTGGTAGGAAGCGGCTTTATTTCCCAGCTAAAAGGGCAACTTTAAATGACTTTCAAGTAGGGTTTTTGCGTATTCCAGTGTACTTCCCTCAGGGACTTGAACGGGCGAGCCTAGCTTGATTTGGATGGTGCTGAAGGGTTTGGGGATCTGCATTTTGTCCCACGTATTTAATTCCCACGTTTTTGATGCGTGCCACGTTAAGGCAATGACATGAGCCCCTGTTTCCAAAGCAGCCTTGGCAAGGCCCGTTTTCATTTTATAGCGCGGGCCGCGTGGGCCGTCAGGTGTAATCACTGCAATGCTTTTTCTATACTTGACATGGTTGATTAATTCCCTAAGAGCCTCATGCCTGGCATTGTGCGGCACCCGAACTGTGCGTCCTTTTTTATAGGAAAGGACAAAGCGGCTGATCAGCTCCCCGTCCCGGCTGTTGCTGACAAAAGCCGCATAGGTAAAGCGGTGGGCGTAGCGATCCAGGATGAAGGGAGCTAGAGCTAAGCGGTCATGCCAAAGCGCGAGGATGCATTTTTCATTTTGGGCGAGTTGTGTAAATTTTTCCAAGCCTTGAATGTTCCAACGGCAGGTGGAAAAAAGCAGCTTAAAGGCTCCCTTGCCCACTGTGGCAATAAATAAACCGGCCAGCCGATACAAACCATTTTTCAACATCTTTTTCATGTAAAAAGCTCCCCAATCAACTGACCCGCTATTTGCGGCCCTGCCAGTTTACTTTTGATGGATTGACAAGCTTGCTTAACGTCATTTTTACTGTTAATTTGCCTCTCTATTTCTTCAGCAAGCACCCCTGCATCGAGTTTAGTTTGCATGAATTCCGGATAAATTTTTTTTTGGGCCAGGTGATTGACGATGCAATAATAGGGCAGTGAAAGCCTTAGGAGGTACTTAGCAATCATGTAATTGAGCTTTGTCAATTGATAAGCGACAACCGTTGGTTTTTCATGCAAGGCAAGCTCGAGGGTGATGGTGCCAGACTTGGCAAGGGCGCCCTCGCACCCCTGCATCATTTCATAGGTGTATTCACGGGGAACAATAAACACATCTTTCCCAAGGGTCAATGGGCTTTCTTCAATGCAGGCGATTAATGAAGATGCATGGCTTTCATGCGTGCAGGAGAGGAAAAAAACCATTTTTTCATCTTTGTTTTTTAACTTGGAGGCAGCCTGGAGAAAAGAAGGGGCATGCCTTTTGATCTCGCCTGGACGGCTTCCCGGAAATAAAGCGATGAAAGGGACATCCGGCAGGATCAACTTTTTTTTCCAATGAGGATCGTAAGGATAGGCCTGAAGGGTTTCTAAAAGCGGATTTCCGGCATAGGCAGTCTTTAGCGCGGTGTGCTTAAAACAGTCAACTTCAAAGGGGAAAATGACGAGCAGGAGGTCCAGAGAAGAGGCCATTGTCTCGATGCGCTTTTTGCCATGGGCCCAAACAGTCGGGCAAATGTACTGGACGATTTTTCCTTTATATCCCTTTTTGCGCAAAGCTTTTGCTAAACGGAGATTAAAGCCGGGATAATCAATGAGAAGGACACAGTCGGGAAGTGAGCTTAGGATGAAGTCCCTGACCTTATAGAAAGACTTGACTAGGCGATGAAAGGATTTAAAGACATCTGTAAAGCCCATGACCATGAACTCTTCCATCGGTAAGAGGCATTGCATTCCAACCTTTCGCATGAGGGGCCCGCCTACTCCTTCGAAAGTCATTTTCCCTTTTAACGATTGCATTAAATGGCTTCCATGCAAGTCCCCGCTGCTTTCACCGGCAAAAATAAAAACTTTCTTCATGAGAGCCGGGCTTTGCGTATCAGCATCAGATTGCGCAAATAAGGGATTAAGCCTGTCAGGGGGCCGATGAGGTTGACCGGGTCATTGATGTGGAAAAAATAAAGGATTGAAAGGGAAGCCCCAATAATGCTCGTCCACCAAAAAGAGGGGGAAAGATGGCTGGCAAGCGACTTTTCTGCCAGCCACCACTGCATCCAAAAACGGCTGGAAAAAAGGAAATAACCCGTTCCTCCCAGGAGATGCCAAACAAAGGCGGCATCCTCCCTTTTTTCCAATTGCCACGGAGTGATTGGAATGCGAAACCAATACCCGGACTGCAAATAAAACAGCAGGACTGTCAAAATAAAGGAGGCGAGGAGCAGGGCACAGGTAAATTTAAATGAGCGCCGCTCCACAGCCGGCTTCATGAGATTAAGATTGCGCCAGGCAATCACTCCATTGCAGACTTGAAAAAAGCAGACGTGGAACTGGATTTGAATGAGGGCATGCAAGGCAAGAAGGCCATTACCCCACAGAGATAGCTTCCAAAATAGGGGAGTCACGCTACTTTTTTGATGCCACTCGCTTTGCAGCCACTGCACGATAAATCTTCCGCCGAAGGCAATAGCTGAAAGCAATCCTAATGGATAAAGCAGAATTCTCCATTCTTCCATTTAACGCTCCAAAATGGTCGATTCTGTCTGGTAGGACAAATGCCTGTTTTTCATCCAACGCACCGCCCATAGATCGGCCAGAGTATTGAGCGAGCGGTTAAAAAAATTGTAATTGCTCTTGCCTCTCAACCTTTCGCGATGATTGACAGGAGTTTGATGAATACGGAAACCCTCAATTTTAAAAAGGGCAGGCAGGAAACGGTGCATGCCATTATACATTTTAATCTGTCTTAAGCAGGACGTGCGGTAAATTTTCAATGAACAGCCAGTGTCCTGCATCCCATCATTGCACACGCGGCTTCTGACCCAGTTGGCGCAACGCGAAATGATCCGTTTGACAAATGTGTCTTTTCTTTTCTTGCGCACGCCGCAGACAAGGTCGGCTTCCTGGATGGCAAAATAAAGCTTAGGGATGTCTGCCGGATCGTTTTGTCCATCCCCGTCCAGGGTAATGACGTACTCTCCTCCGGCTGCTTTGAAACCTGCATCAAAGGCGCTTGATTGGCCATAGTTTTTTGTGAAAAAAAGAGGCTTCATATAAGGGCGCTCGCTTGCCAATTTTTTTAGCATCCCTTTAGTATTATCAGTCGATCCGTCGCCAATGCAGATAAGCTCCCAGGAGCCTAAGCGG
>JAJTHR010000074.1 GCA_021298935.1 Parachlamydia sp.
AATTTGACTTGTGATCACCTTCATCTTTAAAAGATCTCTCCTTGTTGATATTCAAAGATATCAACTTCGAAAAGATCTTTTAAATCTGAAGCGCTGACAAGTCAACTTTATGGTTTTATTTTTGGGAAATGGTATTATTTGAACAAATGAGACGATGTGATCCGATTGATTCGATAAAGTGATATTTAATCGAATCAATCGAATTTTAGTCCTTTTCGAAAAGCAGCCAAGAAAACCACAAGTAATATAAGGTGTAGGATTTACTATGAATTCTATGCTAAACACCATTGAAGAAACCCATCAAATCTCCACAAGTAGCTGTTATACATCCCCATTTGGAAGGATGTTTCGTATGGAAGGTCGAATTTAAGGGGTTTTTCTTTTAATAATATTATCCACAGTAAATGACTTATAGAGTTTTTTTGAGAAATTCCCTTTCACATCAACGTGAGGGTCTATATATGGAGAAATATAAGTGGAAATTATAGGATCTTGCATTAAATGATTGTGCAAGTTCAATTTGAAATCAGCGGCTTCTCCTTTAAAAAAAAGAGAGTTCATTCCGTGAGTTTCTGGTTGGATCCACGAAAGCGAACGATGTCCATTATTCAGAGAGACTTTGGCTACAATGTATGATTTTATAGCCTTTTGTACAAGTTTAACAATTTTTTGGTCCTGAGTTGAGATATGAGTCAAAGTGAAATGGTAATAAAAATCTGACTGTAGTCTGGACCATTTAGCAGCAGGGCAGGTAAAGGCTATTCCGCCAGTATTGCTTTTATAGGAATTCATTGTAGCACTAATATTAAAAGTTAATAGAAAACCAGCGATTGATAATAAAAAAGTTTTTATTCATTTAATTATTATAAAATTGTAAATAAAACTTTAACCCTTCAACCAGACGTTCTTCAAAATATTGCCTTCTTCAACGACAAAGCCGCTAGTTTCAAGGGCTGCGCAGGATGTCTCATCTGGAGAAAGTTCGAAAGTCAGCCGGCCATTAGGCTTCAAGCAATCGCGAATCAATCTTAGAGTATCAGAGTGATCAAAAAGGAAACTTCCGTGGGTGTGATCAGAAACCTCTTCAAAATAATCCTTAGGAATCTCATTCCACAGCTTTGGATCGTGCATATCAGAGACAATATCTGCCCCGCTATAATAATTTATATCGATAGTCATTGCTTTGTCATGCCATTCTTGAGGCCATTTTTTCTTATGAAGGCAAAAAGAGTGGTATTGATTAACTGTTTTGCTACAACCTAAAGCAATCGACTTAATATCAGGATTAGATTTTATAAAATAATCAGCTTCCTTGCCTGGATCATAAGAAAATTGATCAAGAGATTCAGCTTCAACATTGAAAAACTGAGATTTTTTCATTAAATCGAAATACTTTCTACATAGCTCTAATTGATTTACTTCTTCTAATTTTGGCATGCTCAAAATTTCAAAAACAACTCCGCGGATCCTATGATAGTCACCCTCTGTTTCATTAGTGATACGTTGATAAATATTTTGAGCAATTTTTTCGTATTGTTCTTTAAGTTCTTTCACTCCCGAAGCAGCAGGACCATCTCCTAAATAACGCAAGACACTCTGGCATTCGAGAGCTTTAGCAGAGATATCTTTATGGTTATTAAGTAAAGTGTTCTTACTTGCTGCATCACGAAAAAGAATGGCAAATGGATCATCCTGGCTGGCAATTGTTTGTAAAAAACTAGGGAAATGTGTGTAGTTTAAATAAAAATTATTTGAAAGCATATTAATCCATTGTTATTTTAATACATAATATCATAAAGGCTATTTTTTTTTAATAAAAAACAGATTGCAAGAAGAGCGCATGGGCTGGTGCAGTTATTCCTGCATTGGCCCGTTTTTCCGATTGCAGGATGGCGGGAATCTCTTCTTTTTTGATTTTTGCTTTTCCTATATGGATTAAAGTTCCGACGACATTGCGCACCATTCGATAAAGAAAATTGTTTCCTTTAATGGAAAAAATTAATCTTCTATGGCCATGCTCTTCTAAAATAATCTGATCAATGCGTCGAATGGTGCTTGGATAGTTGGTGTTCATTTTGAAATTACAAAATGCTGCAAAATCATGCTCGCCCAGCAGATAGGGGATTGCCCGCTTCATCTCTTCCACGTCTAAAGGGAAGGGGACATGCCATTCATAAAAGCGCTGGTGGGGCGGCTGGAAGACATCATAGCAGACATAATAGCGGTATTCCTTACCTCGGCAATGCAGCGTTGGATGAAACGAAGGGGATACTTCCTCAATAGAGGACACAACAATGTCTTTAGGGAGCAGTCTATTGAGGCTAAATATTAAGCGGCCAGATTCAATTGGGTTTGACGTAAAAAAATTAACCACTTGGCCTAAGGCGTGCACGCCTGCATCTGTGCGGCTCGCTGCTTGCAATATTACAGGATGTTGCACAATTTTCTCTAAAGCTCCTTGCAAGGTTTGCTCAATGCTTGGGCCCATGTTTGTTTTTTGCCAGCCTAAATAGAGGCGGCCATCGTAGACAACGAGGAGCTTGTAATTTTTCAATGGCAATTACTTAGGCGTTGGCTGGGTCGTCCAAAAAAGTAGAATTCCTTCCAAAAAGCGCTGGACTGAAATCAAAACAATGACCATGCCGATCAACCGCTCGCACGCCATCAAACCGCTTTCCCCCAAAACTTTTTGAATTTTATCGGAAAAATAGAGAATGATGGCAGTGATTACCCAGGCAGTTAGAATGGCCAAAATCATCGTCGATTGAAGATCTTCTAAATGAGCAAAAAGCATGATGGTGGCTAAAAGGCCAGGACCGGCAATTAGGGGGACGGCAAGAGGGAAAATGAAGGGCTCGCCATGAGGCAGGTTAGACCGCAAACTATCAGGAGCCGTGAATAATATTTTAATTGCAATCAGAAAAAGAATGACGCCCGAGGAAATGCGAAGGGTCGTTTCGGATAAATGAAGATAATCAAAAATAAATTCCCCGATTTCGTTAAATAGGAGCATGAAAGCAAGTGCAATGAGCAGTTCACGCATTAGAATGCGATGCTGCCTTCTTGGAACTTGACCCTTCACGAGCGATTGATAGGCGGCAATGTTTCCAACCGGATCCATAATGAGAAAAAGAATGAGGGTAAGTGTAAAAAATGACATGTTAAACCGTGGATAAAGCCGTTAAAAAGAGTGAAAAACCCTGGACCATCATTTGTATGCCGATCATCGCTAATAGCATTCCCATCAATTGCTCAAGCGCTGCCAGCCCCCTTTTTCCAAGAAAAATCTGCAAGTAGGGAGCGGAAACTAAAACAATAGTGACACCCACCCACGCAATTAAAATGGCGAAAAATATTTTGAGGTCGTTTCCTTCCTGAGCCGAAAATAGCATAATCATTGTCAGAAGCCCCGCTCCGGAAAGAAGGGGAGTCGCTATCGGCACAATAAAGGGATCTTGTTTCGGTGCTTCCTCCTCCTTTTCCCCTGTTCTTGAAAATATCATTTTAAGAGAGACCAAAAAAAGGAGCAGTCCGCCGCTTATTGTCAGGGCGTAGGTTTCAATTTTAAAGCTATCTAAAAAGACTTCTCCCAGAATTAGAAAAAAGATGGCCAGGAGCATAGAAAAGATGGCTTCCCGGAAAAGAATTTTTTGCTGTTTGCGAAGGGAATGATCCTTGATTAAGGCAATCATTGCAGGGCAGTTGCCGATGGGATTGGTGACAATAAAAAATGTCATAGCGATTTCAAAGATGCCCACAAATTCTCCTTGATTAGACTTCTTGCAACGTCTCTTGCTTTTTTAAATAGGCTCCCAGCAGGTACAAAGGGACGAAACCAAGGGCAGCCGAGGTAAGCGAGGCAGTAACAGGAATACTAAATCCTATCATTTTTCCCACAACTGTGGGGACGAAGGGAATGGCAAGGATTGCAAAAATTTTTTTGCTATAATCTTTGGTTTTGAATACTACCGTTAGAAGAAATAGGGTTGCTGCGGGGGCAAAAAAACCAAGGGCCGGATCAATTGATGTTACTTTAAGGGTGCCGTAGCAGCCCAAACACCCTGTCAGAAAAGCATAAAATCCAGCTTCTTTGTAAGAAATGCGATCAATGATGGGGTAAATCATTCTAATTTCCAATGCATAGTTTAAGTTTTAAACTCCGCTCACCTAAATATTTATTATAGGGGAGATAGCGATCTATCTTAACCCCTATCAATTTTCTCTTCAAGAGCTATCTGCCGAGCAAAATGAAGATGCCTGCCACTAAGGCTAAGAGGCCAAGAATCAATCCAGGGATAGCAATGGTGGCTATAATGCTCGTTAATCCAACCAAAATAAGGTAGATCGCTAATAATAAGAATCCGATATTAAAGGGTCTTCCAAGAAACATAATAACCTCCAAAATTTCAAGTTTAATAACCTTTAACCCTTAAAATTATTTTTGGCAATCAAATTTGAAAATGGTCAAAACCTTTTTTTGCAAATCGGAATGGCTGGCCGTTTTTGACATACTTCAGAGTAGGGTGGGATGTGATGTGGCCCATTTTAAAAAGGGGACGTTCAAACATTTTCCTGTATGCCTGATTGATGGCTTCATAGTTTGAGGGGTCGACTGTGACAAGCAAACAGTAATCCTCTCCTGATGTGGCAGCCACTTCCTGCGCATTCCAATGAAAATAGTTCGAACATGATTCTAAAGAGGGTGAGAGGGGGAGGGCATCCATTTGAATGCACGCCCCGCAATGAGACAGCTCCATAATTTTTTCAAGATCAGCGTCCAGGCCATCTGATAGATCCATCATGGCATGGACTCCTTCTTGCGCTGCCAGCCATTGCCCTTCAAGAAGATGCGGGCGGGGATGAACATGGGCCTCGATAAGGGGACGATTAGAGGGGTGAAGCAAATGTTTTTCTAAAATTTCCAGTCCTGCACCTGCGTCTCCCAAGTAGCCTGTGCAGCAAATAAAATCTCCCGGCTTGGCAAATGACCTTTTTTTTATCCAAGCGGTGGGTGCCGAACCGACGACAATCGAGTCGATGACAATGGTATCACTTGTTCTGGAAGTGTCGCCGCCCAGAATCAAGGTGTTTTCGCTTGCCGCCAGATCTGCAAGTCCTTTAAAGAAACGGTCAAGCCAGTCGATTTCGATCTCTTTTGGAAGGGCTAGCGACAGAAACAGATAAAGGGGTTTCCCCCCCATCGCGGCAATGTCGCTCAAACTGACAGCAAGCGATTTGTAGCCTAACTCTTCAGGAGTGATGGTCGTTTTTTTAAAATGGATCCCTTTCCCTGTATACCTTCCGGCATCTTTTGTTGAAGCGAAGTAGAGAGGCGTTTGATCCATCCAAATTCACCCAAATCGGCTAACTGCATACAGCACGCTCATTCATTAATAACTTGTATATACCACCCTGAAAGTCGGCTAAAGCGTACACTATTTTCCAGGCAAACCTAAGCGCTCAAGGAACAGACGGTCTCTGGCCACCGATTCGGTCGACCATCGATAGTTGCTCATGGCGGTCTGAACTGTTGTCGTCTCAATGCAGTCAAACCAGTCCAGGATTTGGACTAGGGAGCGCTGTTCAAGCCACTTATCAAGTTTTCTTTCAAGTTTGACGAGAGCTCCAGGCTTGCCT
>JAJTHR010000209.1 GCA_021298935.1 Parachlamydia sp.
GCAGTGCTCCTCTTTTGTCAAGAAACACTTTGAATGTTGGGCCTTTTTACATGCCATCCTAATTGTCGTTAACCTGCCATCCTAATTGTCGCTGTATATGAAGGGAGTCGCAGTTTCAAAATATGAGTGCCCCAATTAGCATAGTAGAGAAAAATATCGAAATACTTCTCCATCCATAGGTCTTCATCACCTTTAAAACTGCCCCAGGAGTATTCGTTTACAAAACTATAGGGAGTGATGTCAGCGCGTGATGAGAAGTATCGCAATTCACTCATTTCTTCTTCTGTCAAACAGCGATCAATGGCTTGAAATTCATAATATTGGTATTCACTCATAAAACCCTCTCACTAGGAGGAACAATTATAAGCAGAAAGATTATTTGAATCTATGCTAGAATTTGGTTCATTTGCAATTTTTCGATATGAATTTAGAACTCATAAATTAGTGCTTTAAAGACCCTCTAATTGCATTTGCCAATGTAGCAGCCGGATGATTTGCTGTGGAGTTAGAGGCTTAGGGTAGCTGACTGATGAGCCATTCATTTTTATCACAATGTCCTCTTCCCCTTCATTTAAATGCACATTTGTTTGCATCCAATAAAATGAAAAGGCCCATGGCTGCTGGCTGGCCTCAATTTTTGCTTTAATCGATGCCAGGCTTCGCTGATCAATATTCGTTGGGTATTCAACCACTTTAATCGCCATTTTCACCCCATGCAAGGCATAAAAACCTTTCAAAAAGGCCAGACGTAAATCGGTGACAAATTTAAATGGCTCGTCTTCTTGATGATCTGGCCCAGGCAGCGTGGTTTGGCTCTTAACTATTTCTTCTTCAATGAGCTTGGCTAAAGAGGGAAGGGCCTCTTCTTCAATGCATGACGGAAATTGAATCTTAAATTGTACCGATTTTTTCAGGCAATCGACGGAATTCAGAAGGGAAACAATTAAAAGAGGCTGTTTGTTATTGGCTTCCCATTTGCAATAGTAGGCAGGAGAGGCAGGGCTATCGGACAAAAATAATTTCATTTTTCCCTCTTTAGAATCAAGGGAAGGCAATTTAAAATAAGGCCATGGATAAATTGCCATTTCAATCCATTCGATGAATTCGTAGATTTGGGGACAGCCCAAATTTTCATACATTAATGGTAAGCATACTAGAAGATTTTCTCTTCTGCTGGAAAAATCGATGTCAAAATTGGCTGGCAGGCTAAAGCGATTTAACGGATCATTAATCAGGTTGTTTCTTAACGCGACGAATTCAAAGAGCCTTAGAGGGGCTTCTTTCTTCACTGCTAAAACATAGAGCAGTTTAAAAATAATTGAATTGGGAAATTGTATTCCCAATATGACTTCTGCATCCTGAATAAATTGAAGGTGCGATGCGCCATTTAGATAGGGACATTGTTGAGTTTGATTGACATAGGTAACAGCTGATTTAAGTAACAGATGTGCAACATCTGATGCAGACATTTTTCTTTTATTTGCGAAAGAAAGCAATTCTTTGGGTGTTAAAAGTGTGCGTTTGAAGGGTTCATGTGTGATATTTAAATAGGGATCCAAGGCTTTTAATGGCAATTTTCTCATTGCCTCGAAAGCCGGTAGTAACTCCTCTTCAATTTGGTGATGAGCTTGATAGGCACAATAATGGATGAGGTTTATGGCCAGCCGATAGTTTGGTTGATTATTTGGGTGAAGGCGGCCCAGCAATTCAACGGCCTCGATGACAGGAAAAGGGTGGCCCGGTTGATAGGATTCATTCAAAAAATTGCAAAAAAAGATAAAAGTGATGAGTTCAAAATTGGCACAGAATTCAGTTTGAAACTTTGTTAGCACTGAAAAAAGGGTGCCTTCTTTAAAAATGAAATCGACCGACGATTGATGTTCATAGGTCCAAAAACTAGTGTTTGCCAAATAGGTTTTTGGAGGAAGGGGACTTAAAAAAAAATAAGTGACGGGCAAGATTTTTTTCATCGTTTCAAAGATGCGGCAATCGTCTTGCGCATTTGCCCAGGCAAACAGACAATAGCCTTTTGTATAGAAGCGCTTCCGTCCAACAATCGTTGCATGTCTTAAAATTTTTTGTTCATCATAGAATGGAAGCCTTTCTCCCAGCCCTTTAATCGCACCTTGAATGACAAGCTCAATGGACGCATCCCTATGAATTTTTTCGATATTAAGAGTATCGTTAATCTCCTGAATTTTGTCGCAGGAACTGCGTTTGGCTTCAAGAAGTGGGGTGGGAAGCGAAAGAAGGTAGGATGTCATTTCTTTAACCGCGGAATCTTCTAATGTAGCGGGCGAGAGACTATTCAAATGATAGAGAGCATTTAATTCATTAAGATTGGGAGAGATGCCACGAGCCAGGTCGCTTCTCACTTTTTTCAATGAAATTTCAAAGCGTTCTTTTTGCTGTGCCGCTCTTTTTAATACCCTTCCTTTTAATTCTTTGGGCAAATAGTGATGGATGGATTCCAAATTGGCCATGCCAAAAATAGAAATGATTTGGTTGAGGCGCTCCTTTTGTGCAAATTTATTGAATGTTTCGGCTGTTGGGCAATCGATAAAAGGTTGCAGCCATGTAAGGGAATTATCATTAATCATGTTCTAAAATTGCTCACAGCAGCATTCATCCATTCCTGAATGGCAAGAGGAAGGGTGGACAGTTCATAATCCAGGTAATTTTGCATGTAGCGCGCCCTGGAATTGCCCATAATAGTTCCCAAAAGGCACCAGGCGCTCACAATTAAAATTAATAAGGTCATTGAGTCCGGTTTTATATTTTTATCGCTCAAATCCATTTTGGAAGTCAGGTATTGATAAAAAACTGATAAGGTTGTGCCAGGACAAAGCAAGCGGTAATCGAGCTCGTTTCTAAAACGGCTTTCCTGATTGTGCGGACTGTTTGCTACTCTGTCGGTCAATGCAAAGGAGGCTAAAAGTGAAATGATAAATCCGGCGGCTGCAAGCACAGATCCCACGTCGTCAGAAGTGGCTGCTACCGTCGACATGAAGGCAATAAATCCCCCTAATGCAATCAGAGAGGGGAGATAATCACAAAAAACTTTTTCCACTTTCTTTTCAGTCTTGCGGGCCTGGTGAAATTGAGAATCTGGATTTTCAAAATCCCTTCTACGCCAGACGCAGTCCATTTTATCCAGGGCAAATGTCCCTCCGACGCAAAAAAAGCTCCCTAAGCTGTTGGGAGGCGTTTGTAAGGAAAGCAGGACGCCCATAATATAGGGAGAAAAAATTCGTATTGCGATTTTTCCCATACGCGCCACTTTAAGGGAAGCAGGTAGGGAGCGCAGGCCTGCGATCCGATTAAAATACTTTTTTTCCTTTTTCAGTTTCCAATCATCCAGGATCCTTGAGACCCCATTACCTGCAATCATACCAATAAAAGCAGCGAGCGCATCCTGGTAAAAGCCTTCCTTATCTAATTCCTCGCCCCCTTGGCCGCCCAATTTAGCAATTTCTTCACGCAGAGTGAAGTTAAGGGCCGTTAAAGCAACCAGCGTGATGGCCTGGCATAGCATCCAAATTTTTACTTTTGGGGAATAATCCCGCGTTGAAAAATTCAACATTTTTAAAAGAGCTTCTTTTTTTGGAGGCTTTTCACAAAAATAGAGCTCCGATTTCGGCAGCGTCAGATTGTACAGCAAATCTTTAAAAAAAACGATGCCTAAAGCTTCCATAAATGGGACTCGAAAGAGGCTTCTGGCGTTACTTGGTGCCAAATTCAAATAGAGCTGGGAGACGGCAAAAAATGCAGGGTAAGTCCAGCCGGTTGCCACTTTATTCAATAATTTTCTACCTTCAAAATCAAAGGCGTATTGAAAAAAAGGGACAATGGAAGCCCCATTGGCAATCGCTAATAGGGTTAGAGCTGATATTGAACGGCCAGACAAAATTCCGCTTGCCAAGGCATAGCTTGTATAACCAAATACACCTGTTGTTAAGCAACCTGAGGCAATTTTACCTATCTTATCTTTTGAAAAAAAATTTTTATTTTTTTTTGTTAAAATAGGCAATTCGGGTGCAGAATAACCATATTGGTCAAAATCAATCGACACAGGCCCAGCCATCGATAATCCTTTTTGATAATAGTTTCGGTGAAAATTTTTTTATTCGTTGCGAGGGTATTTTTGCCGGGATACTTGATCTGGCTGTTTCCTGCCGGGACCTGGCCCAAAATGAATAGCTGATTCAATTTCCTTTTTTGAGTGGCTGGCTGATGAGCTCGTTAAAGGACAGAGGGGGAGTAGAAGAAGTAAAATAATTAGTCGGTTCATGTGTCCTCGGATGAATAATAGTCACTCAAGTCTTTTTAAAAAAAAATATATTATAAAGATATTAATTGCAAGGATTTGCGTGTTTTATAGGGCTTTATAAACAGCGGATTTATTGCCATAGATGCAAAATGACTGCATCGGACTCGTCGCTGCCATAATAAAATTGATCAGGCGTGGCAGGCAATCGATTTTCCACTCGATTTAAGTGGCGATGAATGGCTGCAATTCGTTCAGATAGTATCTCAGAATCCAATTTCCCCATTATAATTCCTCTAATATTCCTTTGTATTCTGCACGAATAAGGGGCCCGGCATCGCACCAAAAATCAACGACTTCGATCCAGAATTTGTTAAAACAACCCTCATAGCGCTCATAAATCACGATTCCATCTTTCTCAGCGTGAGATCTTAAAAGACCATTTGCATGATCTAAATTTACTAAATCTATTTTTTCTGCTTCAAGATGGAGGACAAGCTCTGTGTATAAAGGAGCATCATCAAAATCGAGTTTGCATAAATATCCAAAATCCCAATCTGAAGAATCACTCGCCGTTCCTTGTGCCCGTGATCCAAAAAGGATGAACAATTCAACTTCGGAATATAATTCGGCAAGATTTTTGAGGCGTTCATTGATAAAATAACTTAAGATGGCAATAAATTACCAGAATTAGGGCTCATCACGCAAATGAGTACCTGCCAGAGGAAGAAGGGGATAAACACCTAGTTTAGATTAGTTGAAAAAAAGTGAAGCAGACATTTATTAATTCTCTTCGATTAAAAGGAGATTAAATATGCCTGCTTCAATGCTATA
>JAJTHR010000307.1 GCA_021298935.1 Parachlamydia sp.
AAAAAAAAAGGGCAAAACCAAAAAATGCCGCCAACAGGCCTGTCCACCAAGTCCATACAGGCTGCCCAAAGGCAACCAGGAAAAAAGAGAGGATGATTAAACTGTATTTTTTAACTAAATGGGTTGGAGGCATGCGGCCGCTCGATTGAATATCAATGTTTCAAGGAAAGGAAGGGGGGCCAGGGATGGATTTTCTGCAAGCGCCTGATGATAAAGAACTGTGGAGGGTGTCAGAGCCGGAAGTGTGTTAGCTTCAATGACAATCATTTGATGGGAAGAAAGGTTAAAAAAAACGTCCAGACGGGCATAATTCTCAATACCTAACGCTTGCGCTGCTTTTTCACTTAAGCGCTTGATCTTTTCAATCCCGTTAAAGTCAATGATGGAGGGAGGAGGAGGGGTCAAATTAATTCCGGTTCCTCCCTGAAACTTATCTTCCAAACTTAAAACGGCTCCTGGTGCAATTGTCAAACTAGGGGTCAGAGCGTGGTACTCCCCTGCCTTTTCAAGCACACCCACAGTCAATTCGACAAAACCATCCTTTTTTTCATGGATAATTCCCTTTTCAGAGCTGAAGATCCGGTCGGCCTCCACATAGGGTTCGAGCAAGAATTCTTCCCCATCCACCGCCATTTCCACTTCCTCAAATTGATTTTGGAATGTTGCAGGGGGAATAACAGTTGCTTTTTCATGGACTAAAGCGGCGTAGAGCTTGAGATCGCTGGCTGACCCTAAAATGACAATACCTGCAGAACAGCCATCCTTTCGCGGCTTGATGATCAACTTAAAACAGCGGAGCAGGCTTGTCAGACGTGCCCACTCCAGGTCTCCATTAAAAGATTCCGCAAATTGCAAAATGGCCTTAGGAAGTGAGATAAGAGCACTGTCATTCAAGTGCTGGATCGCCTGCCCTGTCGATAATTTATCCATACATAAAGCGGAGGCTGTGGCTCTTGAACCATTATAATTTAAGCCATAGCAGTCAATCTTGTGCTGAAGGGTGCCATTTTCCCCCTCTCCTCCATGCAAGGCTAAAAATAGAAAGGCCTCTTGGGCTTGTGAATAACTTAGAAAATGATCAAGAGTCATTTTTACTGGTCTGCCGTCTTCCTTCAAAGCGATTTGTAATTTCTTTTGAACCTTTTGAATCAAATGAGTCGGCACGGCAGTGGAACAGCGTGCAAAAATTTCTTCGACTGTATGATCGAGTGCGTAAGCATAGGGAAGTTGCCAGATAAACCCTTCCTTGTCCCATAAATAGGGGGAGGGTGCGTAAGTCCCAGAATGCGAGAGCTTCAGCCACACATTTGTTCCACTCATTAACGACACTTGCCTTTCCGCATTTTTCCCCCCAAAAAGAACGTGGACTTTTAATTTATCACCGCTCGTCTTTATGACTTCTTCATCTGGAATCGGGAGTTTGAAGCGCCGGCAAGCAGAAGACAGGATCAAAAGCAATGTTTGTCTATGTGTTAGGCCGATGAGAGAGGCCTGTCTGAAAAGAAAACTGTTTTGTTCTAGGCCGCTTAAAGGGTTGAAATCTGTAAAATAAATGGTGCCATCTTCCATGAGCCACCCATCCAAACGGGCAAAATCATGCATGTTAAATGACGAAAAGAGGGCTTCTGCTATCTGTTGGATCGATGCAATTTCCGCTTCGGAAAATCGGGCCGGTGTATGATAAGTTGTTTGATTGGTCGGCAAGTATTTCTTACGGTAATCAAACAGGGTGGGACCCTTATCGGCCAATTCGACTTCAGTAGGAAGGAGAGCTACAGGCCCCATTGAAGGGCTTTCCAAAACAACGATCGTAAATTCACGTCCTTTGCAATAAGGCTCAAGAAGGACTTTTTGAAAAGGGTCCTTTTGCCATAATAATTCCGCTTGTCTCTTCCCGTCTGAAGGGTTCTTTACAATAGACACGCCAAGGGAGGAGCCGCCGATAGCCGGTTTAATGACAGCACAGTCAATTGCCAGCTCGAAAAAAAAATCCTGAAAAGCAGAAAGCGGGGCTGGATGCTTAAGGCAAAGAGAAGGAAGAGTGGGATAGCCCTGTCTTTTTAAGAAGCGGCTCGCTGCATTTTTGCAAAAAAGTTGCTTGCAGGCTGCACTTCCAGAACCCACAAAGGGCACGTCGCTCCCTTCTAATAATTCCTGCAGCTCTCCATCCTCGCCATAAGGTCCATGAATAAGGGGGAAAACAAGATCGACTGATTTTAAGAAACGGGCAAGAGAAGCTTCGTCCAGCCTCTCTTCACTCTCAAGTCTATAGTCAAAATCAGCCGGAGTATTGGAGTAAAGCTGTCCCTGAGGAAGCAGGTAAAATTTTTTATCCCGATCGACAAAAAGGGGAGCAATTTCAATCGAGCTGCAGGACAAGTGATCAAGAACAGAACGAGCTGAATTTAATGAAATACCTCTTTCATCCGAGGGACCCCCAAAAATAAGAGCAATTTTAAGCATATGTCTAGCGTAGGGATAAGTTGATCAATAATTTAACATAGGAATTCAATGTTGTAAATGACTTAAGTGTTTGACGACACGTCCTGAATCTGCTAGACTATCAGCATGAAAATTCCATTCCGTGACCACCACTTACTTACTTTGCTGGACGCTTACGATCAGCAAACACTGCCGCTGGATCTCTTTATCAGCCACTATTTTCGCGAACACTCCGCACTTGGGTCGAAAGACCGCGGCTTCATTGCAGAAACCATTTATGCGCTCGTACGCTGGCAAGGCTTGCTTGATCACCTTTCCGAATCGACCTCTTGGGCAAAAAGGTATGAAACCTACCTTGCAACCGATTTTGAGGCCATTCAAAAAAGAGACGACCTCCCCCCCTATCTCCGTGTCAGTTTTCCTGAACACCTTTTTAAATTAATAGCAGACGACTATGGGATTGAGACGGCCATGGAGCTTTGCCTGATCAGCAATACGCCTGCTCCAACCACTATCCGGGCCAATGCCTTGAAAATCTCAAGGGATGATCTTTATCAGCGTTGGAAAGAGACCTATTCGGTGACTCCAACTGATATCTCGCCTGATGGAATTACGTTTCAGAAAAAAATCCATTTTTTCACTCTCCCTGAATTTAAAGAGGGTCTTTTCGAAATTCAAGACGAGGGAAGCCAGTTGCTGGCCGGGCTTGTTCATGCAAATCCTGGGGACAATGTGCTGGACTATTGTTCGGGTTCAGGAGGAAAAACTCTCGCTATTGCCCCCAGGCTAAATCTTAAGGGGCAAATTTATTTGCATGACATCCGCCCTTTTGCTTTGCAGGAAGCTAAAAAGCGCTTGAAAAGAGCCGGGATTCAAAACTGCCAGATTTTACAAGCCGACAGCCCGCAGCTTGCCCGCTTAAAAAAGAAGATGCAATGGGTACTGGCCGATGTCCCGTGTACTGGCACCGGAACAATGCGCCGCAATCCTGACATGAAATGGAAATTTGATGGGGAAATGCTCGAGAGGCTGGTTGGTCAACAGCGGATGATTTTTGAAAAAGCCCTCAGTTTCCTTCGACCCGATGGTCACATTGTCTACGGAACCTGCAGCCTCCTTAAAGAGGAAAATCAAAATCAAGTCCTTCACTTTATAAAAACTTACGATTTGCAAATTGTTGGAGAGATTTTTCAATCCCTTCCCTCGATTGGCGGAATGGACGGCTTTTTTGGAGTTGTCCTTAAAAGGGTTTAAGACTATCATTTACGCTAAAAAACCTTTAATAATTATGAAGCCATATCTATTTGCCCATTTATTTGCCCTTTCTTTTAGTTTATGCTCCCTTGAAGCCTTGAAACCTGAATCTTTCATGGAACAAACGGAACAAAAAATCTTTATTAATAACCGCATCCTTGCACGTGTGAATGGAAAGCCGCTCTCAACGTTTGACATTGTAAAAAAATTAGATGTCACCTTCTTCAGACAATATCCTGAATATGCCTCCTCTTCGCAAGCCCGCTTTCAATACTATCAGGTCAATTGGAAGTACGCTTTAGATGAATTGATCAATAAGGAATTGATTTTAGCTGATGCCAAAGAAAGTAAAATCGAAGTTTCAGGCGGAGATGTCAGGCAGGAAATTGAAGAAACATTCGGACCAAATATTATTGCTAACTTGGATAAAATCGGCATCAGCTACGATGAAGCGTCCAAAATGATCGAAGGGGATATTCTGCTAAAACGCATGATCGGATCACGCGTCAATGGCAAAGCTCTGCGGCTTGTCACCCCCTCGAAAGTGCGCCAAGCGTACGACGACTTTCTCCAAAACCCCGATAACGCCCGCCTAACTATCTGGAACTACCGCGCGGTGACAGTCAAAGATAGAAGCCTTGAGAAAGCAGAAGAGGTCGCGAACGCCGCTTATGGCTTGTTGATGGAAGGGGTCGCCATGGATGATTTAATTCCGGAATTAAAAAAACGGAAGTTGATTGGACGCCGTGGCAAAGTTACCGTATCCAATGTCATAAAAAATAATGAAAAAGAACTTTCTGCTGTTTACCGCGATGTCTTGAATGGAATGGAGAACGGAATGCTAAGCCAGCCATTTGCCCACAAAAGCCGTGCTGAACATGCCACCGTCTACCGTATTTTATTTGTACAGGACAAGCAGCCGGGCAGTTTTCCAAGCTTCAAAGAAATGGAAAACGTTTTAAAAGAACGGCTGCTGAATGATGTGGCAGACCAGGAAACAGAATTTTATATTCAAAAATTGAGACAGCATTATCACCTGCGGGAAAGCGACCTTGAAGGGATGATACCACCTGTTTACCAGCCCTTTATTTTAATTTAAATGTATCGGCCCACTGAGCTTAGGCTCTTTTTAAATGAGCTTGGAATCCGGCCCAAAAAGGGTTTATCGCAAAATTTTTTGATCGATGGCAATATCATCCGCAAAATTTTGCTCTCCTCCCAAGTGGAAGAAGGGGACCTTGTCCTTGAAGTCGGCCCCGGGCCCGGCTCGCTCACTCAAGCCCTGTTGGAAAAAGGGGCCCGCGTCGTTGCTGTCGAGAAGGATGAAGCTCTCGCCAGCGCTCTCATGCGCCTACAAACACCTGATGGGCGTCTTCAAGTATTTTGCCATGATATAATGACCTTTGATCTGCAACAGCATCTTCCTGTAACAGAAAAAAAAGTCAAACTAATCGCCAATCTACCCTATCACTTGACGACTCCGATCCTTGCTCAAATGGCTCTTCAAAACACCCTTTTTTCTTCCCTGACCGTCATGGTGCAAGATGAAGTCGGCCGGCGAATGACCGCACAGCCTGGAAACTCTGACTACAGCTCCTTCACAGTCTTTTTAAATTTTTACACATCCCCTCAATATGCGTTTAAAGTCAGCCGTAATTGCTTTTATCCTGTGCCTAAAGTGGACTCTGCCATTATTGTTCTTCCTCTGCATCCTCCCCCCGCAGACATTGATAGCGTTTTGTTTTTCAAAATGACCAGGCAAGCCTTCGAGCACAGGCGCAAAATGCTAAAAGCTTCCTTGAAAGAAATGTACCCCCCTGAAAAAATTTGTGCTTGCCTTGAACTAATAGGGCAAAATCCTTTGGCTCGTCCTGAAGTCCTCTCCTTAGAGGAATTCATTCAACTTTTTGAGCAATTAAATAGACCGAAGTGAATTCAAAAGTTGGAATTTTGACAAGGAAGCGTCCAAAGCTTGAGTTTTACCTCATTATATGAACCTATTCCATTAGTGGGATAGGTTCATAGCAACTAATTTAAAATTATCATGATTGAGTAACTTATACCATTTCCCGAAATTAAAATCATAAATTTGACTTGTGATCACCTTCATCTTTAAAAGATCTCTCCTTGTTGATATTCAAAGATATCAACTTCGAAAAGATCTTTTAAATCTGAAGCGCTGACAAGTCAACTTT
>JAJTHR010000166.1 GCA_021298935.1 Parachlamydia sp.
ATCGGACGGTAATCCCGGATGGCAAACTATTTGGGCTGGTTGGCTACGTATTCAAGACATGTTGGCAGGAATGGCCATGGTTAAAAATTGTGGGTAACGACAAGGATGAAAGCCTCAAAGAAATTTTTAATATGTATCTAAAACTTAAAAATTTTGATGTGGAGGAAGCCTCCGACGGTGAAGAGGGCTTAAAAAAGCGAAAGCTTGGCAGCCCGATATCATTTTATTAGATGTGATGTTGCAGGGAATGGATGGGTATGCACTTTGCCGCAAATTAAAAGAGAGTGCCGAGACCAAAGAAATCCCCATTCTTTTCCTTTCCGCTCTTCTTGAAACCAATCAAAAAATAAAGGGGCTGGAGTGCGGAGCAGTCGATTTTATTAATACCTCGTCTGATTATGCTAAAATCTTAGCCCGCATCCAGACGCACTTAAATATCCGGGATCTCAATAAACAACTTCATCAGTCTAATCGTGAGCTGCTTTTGAAGCAGAAAATTTTGCATGACGATCTGAAGGCGGCAGCTATGATTCAAAGAAGCCTGCTGCCCATGCGGGAGCATAGAATTCCTTATTTAAATATTTCATGGGTCTGCGAGCCGTGTGAATTTGTTGGGGGCGATATTTGCAATGTGTTTCAAATGGATGAAAAACAGTCCGCTTTTTATGTTCTTGATGTCAGCGGGCATGGTGTCCCCTCTGCCATGATTACGGTTTCGATCGTGCAATGTATACAACAAAAAAGGGCAGGTAATCCCTACCTTCATCCGCACGAGGCCGTTGCCAGTTTAAACAAAGAATTTCCCTTTGAAAGCTTCAATAATTTTTTTACGCTTTTTTATATGTTAGTTGATACCGAAGAAAAAAAACTGTCATTCAGCAGTGCAGGCCACCCCCCTGCAGTACTGCTTAGAAAAAATACCTCTTACCAATTACTGTCTACAGACTGTCCCCTCATCGGCGTCTTTCCTGATTACTACCCAGCTGAAGGGCAAACAATTGAAGCGGATCACACATTTAATCCCTACGTCCGAGGAATAGCCAGCGCAACACGCAAAAATTATTTCAATCGCTTCCCTACCCGTTACACCTGCCTGGCGACTCTTTGGTTCAATCTGTACGATTATCTTTATGCAGGGATCGGATTTGAGAAAAAAAATGAAATATATAACTATTTTTCCTTAACGCAAGGCATCCAGTCAAAAATTACTTGGGCGACGCTGCGGGCCATTTCGCATGCCTGGGTAATTGAGAGCACTTACCAGCATTACGACTACAACGATCAAAATACGCAGGAACATATGAACCTGATGGCTTCCTACATTCTTTCTGAAGATCCCGTTACCTTCAAGCTGATTGCTAATGCCAACTATCGCAATGCAGCCCACCCGACAGAAATTGTGACCGATCCTCAGGGGCAGCTTTTAACGATCATCCACCCCTACTGGACCCCTGCAAATTATTATGCGGAAAGCCTGACCCTTGAATTTCGGTATAATTATGCCTGGTTCACCTATTGTGAAGCGCCGCAGCGCTACATCGATCTTAAACTGACAGGCGAAAATGACACAGCGCATAATCCGTCATTTCAACTGATTTTTAATTGGAAGCATGAGTGGATGCGCCACTTGGGATTTGATGTCACAGTTCTTTATCACCGCTCAAAGCTATGGAATGCAGATGGAATTTGGACGCAAGTATACTACCGTTTTTAAGGCATTTTGGGCTTTTTTTGCCTTTTTTTGGATGCCGGCTCAAGCGGAGCCATTATTTTCATTTAAAGAAGAGGGGCTTTTTTTCCAGCCCCTCTTTACGAATGACTTTATAGCGGCCCCCAGTCTGGATACCGAAAATTCCTTCCGGCTGCAACCGGGAGGGCCGGGGAAAAAAAATAAATTTAACTATTCACAGGGCTATCGTTTTAACCTCTCTTACACCCCCTCTGCCTGCTGGCTCGAAAAAATTTCTTTAAGCGCCGCCTTTTTGCCCGCTAGCCGGCGTCAAACAATTGATCTGGCCTCCTTTTTAGAGGCACTAAATGAGGAATCTCTTTGTGTTAATACGCCTGGAACCTTCCGCTCCTCCCATGCACTCTCTTACTATGCAGGAAACCTTTTTGCTATTTTCACTGTTTTCAATTCCCCTTGCTATCATCTGACATGGCAAGCAGGCCTGCATTATGCTTCGATAAACTATCAAACAGATCTCCTTTTTAGCACCTCTTCGCTCCCCTTCCACCCCCGCATTAAGGAATCATCCAAAAGTCATGGGATCGGCCCCTTTCTCGGCGTTCATCTTGACTACCCGCTGCTCTCATCGCTCTCCTTTATCGGACAAATCCGCGGAGCCCTTTTACTCTCGCAAGCCAGCGTGCACCTGCAGTCAAAATCCTGCATCCGATCGCCCCATTCGCTAACCAAGTTTTTCCCCTATTGGGAAACCAAGGCTGGATTTGCCTATGCGTTTGAGCTCGCGCACGTCTGTTTCCAATTGGAAATAGGCTATGAATACATTTCTTACCCAAACTTTATTAACCGTCTTCAATACCCTGGTACTTTTGACCAAGATCCCTCAATCTTGTTTATACCACGCGCGGATAGGTCTTTAAATTTTTCATCGGCATCTTTTGCGTCCCAGCTCATTGCTCGATCTTGCAAACTTATCCAAGTTTGCTGCGATCTCCGCAATGTACTGGGACATAAAATCTCGCCGCCAAAA
>JAJTHR010000139.1 GCA_021298935.1 Parachlamydia sp.
AATGAACATTTTCTTCATGTCTTCAGGCCGGTTTTGAATCTGTTGGTTAAGATCCAAAAGGGCCGATAAGGCCACTGCTTTGGTGACCCTCTGTTGAATAGAGGGGTACCTGGCAAGTGTTAAAAACATTTCCATGCCGCCCCGGCTTGGGCCTAAAAAATAGAGAGGCGAAGCGGCTACTTGTATGCCGAATTTCTTTTCGAGCTCGGGTAGATAATCAAGCAGGTTTTTCATGTCGGCGACATCCGCGCCCCCAAATTCGTCCATGCCCTCGCTCACCCCCCCCCTTAACGTTGAGGAAAGGATGGTATAATTTTTGTACGTTGACCAAACATTGCCCGGATTGATTAAGCCAAAATCACGATTTCCTGATCTAAAAAGGACGAGAAGAGGCTCAGACGATGAGAGAGGAGTGAAGCTAATATAGCCTTTTACCTTAATACCATCGCTTGGATATTCAAATAAAATAATCCGGCGATGGAATTCGAGGATATTATTCTTTATCTCCTCAAGAGTTTGGGGATGCGCAAGGATCTCAGAGGTAATATCTCTTATTTCAATTCCGGGTGGAAGATGATAGAGGTCTTTAACTAAATTTGAAGAGTCCATAATTCTTAAGTTTTCAGCAGTTCTTTCCTTATCTTGGGAATAGACAAGAGTAAAAAGTAAAGAAGATAAAATGGTTAGAAGCATGGTGTCTCCTTTCCAGTATAAGATGCAAGATAAATGCCAGTGTGCTACTCTCAAAGCCTTATGATTATTTTATCGATTCTTTATTTTTTGGCCGGCGTGGCGACAGGTTTGCTTCCTTCAAGACTTTTTGAACATCACAAAGAGGATGTCGAAAAGGCGAAGCGTTTCGCTTTTGGATTGATAGGTGGTTTTGTCTTCTTTTCTTGTGTGCTATTTGCCTGGGTTCTTCAGTTCGACCTTTCTTCCCAAGTCTTCCAGTATACATCTCTTTTAATTGTCGGTTTTTTTGGGTTGATCTTTATCCTGCCTACATTAAGCGTACTTTTCTTCAGTTTTTTAAGCTTAAGCAAAAGAATGCCGCTTCCGGACGCTTTGAAAGGGGCGTTGTTCGGTCTTGCCTGGACTCCAGTCTTGTCCTTAATGATCGACGCAAGTGCGGCCTACTTTCAGAAAAACTCCATGGCCTATGTCGCTGCGATGGCTTTTTTCTATAGTTTGGGTGTCGCGGTGTTGCTTGTTTGCAGAGCAAAGGGGGGCAAGGCTATCGCCTGGGCTCAACAAGGGAGCTTTCTCAGGCAGCTATTTGGCGGCGCCCTTGTAGCAGCGGCTGTCTTCCTGGCTTTTACAAAGTCCTATTTTCCTGTTCCCGGCAAACAGATTGAAGATCAATCCTGGGTTGAAAAACAATTGGCCCCCTTACGGCTTCAAAAACAGCCTCTTATCAATCAGGATTTTGACCCTTTTTCACGTCCATCAAGTGGTCCAATCACTCCTGAAATTTATTTAGGGTATGCCGGCCAAAATTCTTTTGATCCTGCAATGACGCTCATTCCTGATGAGCCAGCTGCTTATGAATCGGTTCCCGACTTGAGGGATAACTATGTCAGTCTGAGTGGAGAATGGGCCGTTTATCCAAACTCTATTGAGTCCTTTGCAAATGAAGCACAGCTAAGTGTCAATTTTAAAGGAAACCGCGTTTATATGGTCTTAAGCGGCGAAAGTGCCCTTCCCTTGCAATTGGAATTGGATGGAGCGCCTGTTTCCTCAGCCATTCAAGTGAATGAAGAAGGTGGTCTTTTTGTAAAAGAATCGCGCCTTTATACTATTCTAACACTTTTTGGCCCTTTGGATAAGCATGTTTTAACAATCACTTTTCCTGCAGGCATTAAAGCTCACGCTATTCTTTTTACAGGGCCGGAATAAATGCCGGCTATTTTGCCAAAATCAACATCCGGCTGCCCGCGTCTTTTCCTTGCTCCCATGGAGGGAGTCGGCGATCGGGGTTTTAGAAAAGCCATGGCAACGATTGGGGGCTTTGATGAATGCTGCACCGAATTTATTCGTGTGCCGGCCAATGCCCACATTCCTAGCCTTTCGAAAGTGTATGAATCTTTCGAAACAGCACCGATCCCTTTGGCTGCTCAAATCATGGGGTCTGAGCCCCAATTAATGGGAGAAATGGCTGCAGCCCTAGAAGAAAAGGGGGCTCCACGCATTGATTTGAATTGCGGCTGTCCATCCAATACCGTGACGGGTAGGGGGGCGGGCTCGAGCTTGCTCAAAGAGCCTGCACATTTATATGAAGTGGCAAAAAGCATCGTAGGGGCGGTGAAGGTTCCAGTGACTGCCAAGCTGCGCACCGGTTTTCAAGATACATCCCTATTTAAGGAAAATATCCTGGCAGCCCAGGAAAGCGGCATCCAATTTCTGACATTGCATCCCCGTACAAAAGTGGACGGCTATGGACCCCCAGCCAAATGGGAATATATCGCCGAGGCAAAAGCCCTTTTAAAAATACCGGTTGTCGGTAATGGGGATATACTTACTGTAGAAGACGGTTTACGCATGCTTCATGAAACACAATGCGATGCCTTAATGATCGGACGAGGAGCGGTCATCAACCCCTTTATCTTCCATGAAATAAAAGCCCATTTTGCGGGCGGCTATTTTACCAGGGAATGGGAAGCCATTCGCACCTATTTTGATGTCTTTTGCCAACACACCACGCATTTATCCGTTAAAGGGCAAATTAGTAAATTAAAACAAATAATTTGTTTCCTTTTTAAGTCAAATGCAAACTTAATTGCATTAAAAAATCAAGTCCTCACATTAAAAACCAACTGCCCCCACGAGTTTTTAGATACTGTGCTTAAACTACTTAAGTGTTATTACATCTAAAAAACATAAAAATAATTTTAAAATGATATAATAAGAATTGTCTATCTTACGAGTTAATTAAGATGTTGAAAAACCTCGTTACAATGGAGTAAGATATGCTTAGTACAATTTTGATCATTTTGCTGGTCTTAATTCTGCTTGGCGCATTGCCTACCTGGCCTCATAGTGCAGGATGGGGATATGGCCCAAGCGGTATATTAGGTGTCCTGTTAATTATTTTAGTTATTTTAATGTTGATGGGACGACTTTAAAGTCTTTCCATTCTTTTTTGGAGGGATCTGATAAATCGATCAGTCATCCCTCTTCTTGATTTTCCGAGGATTTTTTCACCCATAGACTGGATGGCAGGAAGCGGTGTGGGTATAAATAATATCCCATCTTGCTCGGGACGTAAAAAATACCTTTCCATCATTGAGGAAAATAGATTCATCAAGGCATGCAGATCGGCCAAGTTCTCCTCATTATTTGCACGGCTTTCATCCAGGCAAATGATTATCTTCTTGAGGAGGCTTTCTTCTGTCCAAAAAAATAGCAAAACTTCTTCCGGGTGAATCCATTTGAAGTCGGGCGGACTATAGGCATCTTCATGCGTTGATTTAATCAAACCGTATAGATGGAGATTGTAGTAAACGGAATAGATAAATAGCTTAATTCCAATGAGTAAATGGGAGATATCGAAATTGGGATTCAGCTTGAACTGAGGGTCAGGAAGGGGGCCGCCATGCAGGATTTTTCTCCTTGAGTCATAAAAATCATCCACCCATTTCCAAAAAATTTCCAATGGTTTGGCAAACTTTAAATGCAGCAAGGGCCTAAGCTTCTGTTTAAAATCCGATGCCATGTGCTTGTCATCAATATCAAAGAGAGCTTCGAAGCTAGAGGCCAAAAAAATGACATCTTCAGGCTCGAATAAATCATCTGAAAAATGCATTCCTTTATTAGACATCTTGCGTAACTTAAATTTTAATGCATAATATCTCCTTCTAAGAGTGAGGGCAAATGGATAAATACAGAAAAATCAAAAAACTTAATCCAATAGAATTTAGAAGATTGACCGGTGTTCGACCAGGTACCTTTCAA
>JAJTHR010000111.1 GCA_021298935.1 Parachlamydia sp.
AGATCAATTAATTCAATATTTTCAACACCTAATAATAACATTTCCCGAAATTAAAATCATAAATTTGACTTGTGATCACCTTCATCTTTAAAAGATCTCTCCTTGTTGATATTCAAAGATATCAACTTAGAAAAGATCCTTTAAATCTGAAGCGCTGACAAATCAACTTTATGGTTTTATTTTTGGGAAATGGTATAAAATGGCACAAACGGGATGAACCTTAAATTGTATCTCTATTTCTTGAATATACTGCTCTCTATCCATAAACACCTTGTAAATTGAAACTCTATGTTACAGAATACAAGGTATTTTGTCTGCCATGTAATTGTTTAGTACGTTTAAGGCCCTCTTCATGATTGCATAATACGTAAGCGTTTTGTATGGTGAATTTTTCTTAATTTCAATTCAGGATGGGATTATGTACAAAAAGTCGCTTTCACAATTGCTAGCAACAGCTCTTTTAATCGGCTCCTTTTCCTCTTGCGTCTGTACGGATACAAAAAAAATGGGCGCAAATGCAAGCAAAAATAATGAAGAGATTGCCGATGCAGGAAAGATAGAAGCTAATATGTCAAAAAAAGCTGTCGCTCATATCAAAGCTTTTCAGGGGAATCATATCCACGGAACAATCCTTTTTACGCAGGAAGATGAAGGAGTGCGTATAGTTGCAAATATTGAAGGGCTGACACCTGGAAAGCATGGCTTTCATATCCATGAATTTGGCGATTGCAAGGATAGTGAAAGTGTGGGGGACCATTATAATCCAAGCAAAAAAAAGCACGGCGGTCCAGATAGCGCGGAGAGGCATGTGGGAGATTTAGGCAATCTGGTAGCTGATAAGGGCGGCCGCGCAACTTATAATCGAGTAGACAAAGTGATCAAACTGCAAGGGGAGCAATCCATCATTGGACACTCCGTAGTCATTCATTCACATGAAGATGACTTTGTGACTCAGCCCACAGGTGCTTCAGGAGCTAAAATTGCCTGTGGGGTCATTGAAGCCGAACAGATTTAAGTTCGCCTAGCAAGGTTTGATGGCTGCAGCCGTGCACATTCACGTGCTGCAGCGTCCCGATTAATTCATCACCGCCTGCAAAGAGGACATTTTTCCAGCAGCGGGTTCTTCCCTTCAATAGGGTAGTATCTCTGGCATTCCGCTTTTCAACCAGGACTTCAAGAGTTTGACCTAAAAGGGCCTGGCGGTGCTTGATGTAAAATTTTTCTTGCAGCTGAAGTAATTTTTGAAGGCGCTCCTGCTTGATCTCTTCGGGAATATCATCTTTCCAGCGCATAGCAGGGGTCCCTTTACGGGGACTATAGGAAAATAAAAAGGCGACCGCATATTCGATTTCGTTCATGAGACGATACGTTTCCTGGAATTCTTCCTCGGTTTCTGTGGGAAAGCCGACAATAATATCTGTTCCTAATGCTACCTGCGGAACAATTTCGCGCAGCATCTGCACTTTTTCCAAATACTGCTCCACGGTATAGATGCGATGCATTTTCTTCAAAACGCGATTGGAGCCTGCTTGAAGGGGGAAATGAACAAATTCACAAAGTGATTTCAGGTCGCGGATCGCTTCCATGAGCTCGCGGGTGATATCGACCGGGTGGCTTGTCATGAAACGAATTCTCTCAAGCCCCGGTATCTTATCTAACTGATAAAGCAAATCATGGAACAGGCAGTTCCACTCCGGTTTATCTTTTCCATAACTATTGACATTTTGCCCAAGAAGTGTGACTTCTTTGTAACCCTTCTCAACGAGCTGGCGGCACTCATCTACGATGCTTTGCGGGGCTCTTGAAACTTCAGAGCCCCGAGTATAGGGGACTACGCAGTAAGTGCAAAACTTATCGCAGCCTCTAATAATGGAGACATAGGCTTTGACCTTGTCTTCCCGCTTTGCATTCACATAATCGAGTTCGAATTCAAACTGATCGTCTGTGCGGATCGTCTGCTTCCCAGAAGCAAGAACTTCATCTAAAACGTGGTTGAGTTCATGGATATTATTTGTACCCAGAATAAAATCGATGTGAGGAAGTTTTTGAAATAAAGAGTCCTTTTTAGCGTTAGCCATGCAGCCTGTCACTCCAATGATGGCTTCTTTTTGCTTTGTAAATCCGAGCAATCCAAGTTTCCCCATGGCTTTTCTTTCGGCCAAGTCGCGGATGGAACAGGTATTATAAATGAGGAGGTCGGCATCAGTTTCATCATGGCTGCGGATCAACCCCCGATTTTCAAGCTGACCTACCATGATTTCAGAATCAAGTTCATTCATCTGACAGCCATAGGTACGAACAAAAAATTTCTTTAGTTGACGCATTATTTAGACTTTGGTTGTATTTTGAAGAAATTGTACTTTTTTCTACCCTTATTTTCAACTGAGAAGAGGGAAATGAAAAAGGCTTTGCATAAATAGTAATAAAAGAGTATGATAGTAGCTTTCAAACATCCGGCAATTCATAGAATACCTCCGGCTTTTTCGCAGAAAAAGATTAATCAGAATAAGGTTCGAAGACATGCAAGAAAATGCAAAAACATATATTCCGAAAAAGACTGAAACCAAACTCAAATGGTTTCTTCTGGATGCTACCGGGAAAACTTTAGGCCGTTTAACTTCTGAGATTGCCAAAGTTTTGCGCGGTAAACACAAACCCACTTTTACGACCAATCTCGATTGCGGAGATGGTGTGATTGTTGTCAACGCCGAGAAAGTGGCAGTTACAGGATCAAAAGAAGCTCAGAAGCTTTACCGTTATTATACCGGCTCCATGAGCGGGTTGCGCGAGATCCCTTTCCGCGTCATGAAAGCACGCAAGCCAGAGTACATCATAGAGCATGCAGTGAAAGGAATGATGCCTAAAACCCGTTTAGCAAGACAGCAATTAAAAAAACTTCGCGTTTTTGCGGGTGAAAATCACGATTTAGCGGCTCAACAGCCTATTCAAGTTAACATTTAAGAGTTCAAGAGGATTATGTTAGAAGAAACAGTAGCCACTGGAAGAAGAAAAACAGCTGTTGCATCTGTGAGATTAAGAAGCGGCGGCAATGGTCAAGTTGATATCAATGGAAGAGCTCTTGAAGAATATTTCCCCCTTGAAATCCAGCGTAGAACCGTATTTGCTCCTTTCGAGAAATTAGGCGGAAATGCACGCTACAATTTAGTCATTCGTGTAAAAGGCGGCGGCATCGAGGCCCAAGCTGTTGCAATCCGACTTGGATTAGCAAGAGCTCTGGTTGAAAATGACGAAAATCTGCGCCATGATTTTAAATCGAATGGGTACCTGACACGCGATTCTCGTAAGAGAGAGCGTAAAAAGTACGGCCGAGCAGGAGCAAGAAAACGCTTCCAGTTCTCCAAGCGTTAATTTATCCTTCAAAGCTTTTGGGTATTTACCCAAAAGCTTTCTTACCAATTAATTGTATTTTCTTTTTCACGGCCTTCTTAAGCCATCTGAAATAAATCATTTAATCATTGCATATAACAAAAATTTTTCCAGCTGTTACACAATCTGCCTTTTAGTCAGAGAACCCAAATCTTAAGGTTTATACATTTAATACCATTTCCCGAAATTAAAATCATAAATTTGACTTGTGATCACCTTCATCTTTAAAAGATCTTTCCTTGTTGATATTCAAAGATATCAACTTCGAAAAGATCTTTTAAATCTGAAGCGCTGACAAGCCAACTTTATGGTTTTATTTTTGGAAAATGGTACAACTTGTGAATCCTTTCACGATTGAAATGGTTGATAAAATTTCCCACGATCTTCAAGCTCATATGAAAAAAGACTTGGCTTCTTATGAAGCGGAGTATGGGGTTGATGTCAATTATAAACGCTTTTCACTTGTAGCCCATACGCAAGATTTTTTACTGGGCTATCGCATTATAATTTATTAAAATTCAGCTGCCATTTTTATAGCCTCTTGTTTTGCCTTAGCGATCGTCTTGTCCTTATCTTCCGGTGAGGCTAAAGTGGGCTCGATGATGATGCTGCGGATATCAGTAAAACCAATGAATTTTAATACTTCTTCCATGTACGATTTTTGCAGATCCATTGTTTCACCACCGCTTCCGGGTCCATAAGCTCCGCCCCTAGAATAAATAAGGACAATGGGCTTGCCTGTCACTAATCCTTTATACCCTTCCTCGGGTGAGTGGCTGAATGTATAGGTCGGTTGCACCAAGAGATCGATGTAATGTTTGAGCTTATAGGGAATGCCAAAATTCCACATGGGCAGCGAAATGACATACCTGTCTGCCTCTTTAAAATCATGAATAAGCTGCTCCACTGCACGCCAGGATTTTCGCTGCGCTTCCGTGTGGGCTTGCCCATGCATAATGGCATACTTTGAATCAATAACGTCGCTATCAAAGGGAGGAAGCTCTTTTTGCCAAAGATCGAGAGTTATAATGGAATTGGATGGATGCGCTTGAGTGTAGGCTTCAAGGAAGCGTTGCGCCACTTCAATGGAGCTTGAGCGTTTTTTTCTGGGGGATGACTCAATGTAAAGCAGTTTGCTCATCGTTTGCTCTCTTAGTTAAGGCTTAAGTCTTCAGGGATCATGGAAAGGGTGGCATACTTGCCTCCCATTTCACGGAGGAGGGATTGCCATAGTTTTTCCGGGGGAGTATAAAAAATATTCTTGGCGCTGGCAGGATAAAGGTACCAATGGCCGTCTAGAAATTCTCTTTCCAGCTGGCCGGTTCCCCAACCTGCATAACCGAAACATAAATGGATGTTCGGACCGTTTTGATCGGCAATGGCTTCTTGTAAAAAGTTGAGGTCTCCGCCTAAATAGACATCTTCGCAAATTTTTAACGTCTGCTGACTGATATGCTCAGAGCTATGCAAAAGCATCATTTGATTGGTTTGTACAGGGCCCCCTGCCCGAATCCCGATACGGGGATTCACAAGATGGCTAATGTTGACGATCTCTTCAGGCAATTCCAAATCCAGGCTTTTATTGATCAATAATCCAAAGGAGCCATTTGCATTATGTTCGCAAATGAGAATGACGCCACGAAAGAAAAATCCGTTGTCAATATCGGGCGTCGCAATTAAAAATGTACCCTTTTGAATTTGGGAATAGGGTGTTTTTTCCATGCCCTTAAACTTTTCCTAAAAATTCAGCCATTCTTAACGTCCATTACTGGCATTCTTTAGAATCTAAATCAACGACCTGTTCGTTATACATTTTCAATGCGTCTTCCATTTCGCTCACACGCCTTAGTAGATCGGCAAAGCGCGAGGCGAACTCAGGATTTTGAAGCAGAGAATAGGGATAGCACTCGGCTTCATTCAACACCATTGCCATGCTTGATAGCGATGTTGAAATTTGATCGACCTCATCCGTAAAGTGATGGGCAAATCGATCTGGACTGGAGAATTTTTCAAGCAGACGCATCCGTCTTGCTTGAAGTCTTTGCCATCTCTTATCAAGTTGAAATAACACGCCGAATTGTTTGATGTCATTAAAAATTGTTTCACCCTTATGAAAGATCGATTTTAATCTCAAATAAAGGTCATCTGAGACAAACAAACGGCCGATTGTTCCTTCGCCCGTGGCTGTTCGTGCGATAATTTCTTGTGCTTTAACCGAAAATTGTCTGAAATTGCCCGCAGCCTGGTTGAATTCTTTAGAGGCATTATTAAATTCAAGGAAGGTGCTATCTAAAGAAGTCCATGAATGTTTTGCTTTGTGGCTAAACTCGTAAAAGTTATCCAGCGTTTTTTCAATCGTCGACCAATTACGCCTGGCCCTTTGAGAAATGTCGAGCACATTGCTTGTCGCATGGTAAATATTGTTGATGATGCGGTCGATTTTTTCAGGCTGGTTAAGGGCCTCAGAAATTTCAACTGTATTCCGTATGGTTTTCGAAATATTTTCAACAATTTTTTCTTTTTTAATGGATAGCATCACTTCATGAAAATCATTAAGAACATGTTCAAACTTAGCCGACAGCTCGCCGAACTGCTTCAATATATCCTCAACCGAGCCGGTAGGGACGGCATAGAGGACCTGGTCTTCGACCAGAAAGAGATGCTCGCCCTGCTTTAGGGGTTGGGGGTCAATTTCCACATTTTTTTCACCCAAGAGGCCAGAGGTGCGGACTGAAATCTCATCAGTATTATAGACATGAACGGCTGAGTCGACTTTCAGAGTTAGCTCATACACATAAACATCCCCATTGCGGGCAATTCCTTGCGCGCGGGCATCCGGAAGCTCACGAATGGAAACAACTTCTCCTACAGGACGGCCTGCAAATGTGACCCGCGTCCCGACGTTGACTTTGTCGACATTCGCAAAGCGGACATGCAGGGTTTTCGCGTTGTCGCCGACAGAGGGATGGAGAAAAAGAATCATAAAAATAATGATTCCGATAGCCAGGATGACAAAAATGGCAATTAAGATATTTTTAACAGAAGACGCCATACTGTATTCATTCCTTATGGAGATTTGCCAAACATGTTTTTATCAATGGTTGCATTTGTTAAAAACTCAACCAAAACAGGGTCATCAATGGAAAAAAAATCTTCTTTCCTAGCAATTTGGGCAATTTTACCATCCTGATGAAAGGCAAGTGTGTCGCCCACCTCTCTTGCAGAACGAAGGTCATGCGTGACGACTATGCTCGTTGCATGCAGCTCTTCTTTCATGGCGTTGATCAGTTCATTGATCTGCATGGAGGTGATGGGATCAAGGCCTGTTGTCGGCTCGTCGTAAAGAAGTATCTTTGGACGATAGACGATCAGTCTGGCAAGCGCCGCCCTTTTGCGCATACCCCCAGATAGCTCTGAAGGCAATTTATTTTGAGTTCCCTCCAGGCCGACCATTTTTAAGGCATGGGCTACACGGTCATCAATTTCTGACTCGCTTAAATCTTTTTGTGGATGCTCATGTAAATAGAAGGCGATATTTTCCCCCACTGTCATGGAGTCAAATAAGGCAGCCCCCTGAAAAAGCATTCCCATGGGCTTTATTTTTGTCTTAGAAGATCTTTCTACAGATTGAGAGACTTTTTCCCCTTCAACTTCCACAAAGCCTTTTTCAGGAAATTCCAAGCCAATAATCTGTTTTAATAAAACGCTCTTTCCAACGCCTGACCGTCCTAAGATCACAACAGTTTCCCCGTCCTTAATATCAAGGTTCAGTCCTTTAAGAACTTGAAGTTTTCCATAGCTTTTCCAGAGGTCGTGTACGCGGATCATATTACTTATAGTTTGAAGTTATGAAAATTGGCTCATCCATTCATTGTAGTAGGTATAGGTAGTATTGAGGGCCAATGTCAATAAGAAATTGATAATCAGGATGACTGAATAACACATCACGACGCTATTGGTCGTGGCCCGGCCAACACCTGCCGCTCCTCCCCTTGTCGTCATTCCCTTGAAACAAGATATTGTCACAATAATCATCCCAAAGACAAACGATTTGGCCATGCCGCTGATAAAATCAAACGTTGTAATGTGGACAGGAAGGGGATCAAGAAAGGAACTCGGTGACATTTTATAAAAATAGACAGCGATGATGTAGCCGCCCAATACTCCCATCAGGGAGCTAAATACGGTTAAGAGCGGCATCATGACCATGCCGGCAATAAAACGGGGTGCAACCAGGTAGCGCAGAGGATTCACTGACATCGAGCGCATGGCATCAATTTGTTCTGTGACACGCATTGTGCCAAGCTCTGCGCACATGGCAGCTCCGACCCTGCCTGTCACCATAAAAGCGGTCAGGACAGGTCCCAATTCGACAAGCATCGCTTTTGTAACCATCAGGCCTGTGGCGCTTGAAAGTCCCTTATCAGCTAACTGAAAGAAGGCTTGAGCTGCAAGCACCATCCCTGTGGAAAAGCCAGTAATTGCCACTACAGGCAGTGACATCACTCCGATGCTGAATAACTGATCCCGTATGAGGGTCCAGGAAGGGGGGCGGCTGAAAGTGACAGCGATCACTCCTGCAATCAGAAGAATGTATTCGCCGAAAGATGAAAGTACAGTTAAGATAGTTGAATTCATTATGCTATTTAGGGCGTGTCATCAATTGAGAGGGTGTCTAAAAATCGGATCGGTTGATTTATGTGCTAAAATTACCTATGTTCTAGTGGGTCAGTTGCCATGCTTATGCAGACTAGACTTAGTCAAAGCCCCACGGTTGAATCGATCGCAAGCTGGCTAATATTATAATACAAACCAGCTTGCGATCGATTCAACCGCGGGAGCTTTCACTTAAGCCTAATCTAATTCTGGAAATTTTAGATAAAGTCTGGGGGGTCTTCTGGATTTGTATGAATCCCAAGCTGCTCTGCTTGCAATTAAAGCAATTCCTGTAATGAGCGCAGCTTGCGGTGTAAAGGAAGCGAAAGGGAGAAGAGCGCGTTGAGAAGCCCATCCGGCTAGTACACCCACTGAGCTTGATGCGGCCAGGTTAATGGAGTAGCGAACTAGATGCGATTTATCCATAATCTTATAACTAACGGCAGAGACCAAAGCGGCTGTCGCAGATACAAGCGCTGCAGTCTGAACTGTCACAGAGTGGTTGAAAAAACGACCAGTCAAATAGGTTCCCACAGCCACTAAGCCTGCTTGCGCGGTAGGTAGAATTAAATTGACCTTAAAATGTTGGGCCGACAGCATAGGTAATCCTTTTGTTTCAAAAATGCAAAATTTCATCAACCAAAATACTGTTTTTTGAAAACAGCGTCTGTTGTAACGATAGGAAAGATGGAAGCTTTTTGTCAATCAATAATCTTTTTTCCACTTTAAAGAGTACTTTTGCTGTTGCCCTTCACTATAAACTGGGATCTCTGCCTGCGCCTTAAAATGTTTCAAGACATCTGCCTCGACGATGACTCGATTTCCCATGTCTTTAGTACGGTCAAAGGAAATATAAACCCCTTCCATCAAAAAGCGACCTGCCTGAAAGGATTGCGGCAGGATGTCCAAACGATCAAATAAGCCGATATTCTTTCTTAGTCGTGTCAGAAAATCCTCCTCGCCTGAAGATGCATCAGAGGAATTAAGCTCAATAAACGATTGATTCAGCTGATCACCCTGTTCAGGAGTGATATTAGAGATGCCGCGATTGAAAAGGATATAGGATAGAATTTCCCTTTGGGAAAGGGGGGGATTAGAGCGGAAAGTGACAGCTAATTTGTTCACGGGTCCTTTGACGATGATATCTGCCCGAATTTTTCCGATTTCCCGGCTGGCCACGACATAGATGCCTGTCTTTTTGCCGGGAGCTCCATTGAAGTGAATGGCCCCTTGTGTAAGCTTAAAGATCTTTCCATTAAAATTGTAATCCCCTTCGCTCATCCTTAGGTCACCATATAATAAGGGAGATTGGGGGGATCCGGCGATTAAGACAATCCCTTTCCAACGTGATGTAAGCTTTTTTCCTTCAATCATGACATGATTGCGCAAATGCAGTTTGATGTTGAATTCCAGATTTGAAAAGCTTGTGGATGACTCATAGGAAGGAGTTTGCGACCCGGCAGGTGAGTTGATATACTGCACCTCCAACGTTTTAATGGGTTTAGGTAAAGTTCCTTCCAAGTCAATCTGAGCAGATTCAGTCATCAGTTCTCCTTCCAGGTGGGCCTTTTTGCGATTGCCTGTTAAATGAAGGGTTCCTGAGGCTGCCAGGCTTGTTGATTCAGAATCCATGAGCAATAAATTTTTAGGGTTCAGCCATATGTCAAAAGGGAAATCTTCCTGCTTGTCCAATTGAAAATAACCTCTGCCCGTTAAAGAGCCATTTTGATCATTTTCAGCAGAAAAGTTTTTAAGGACGAGTTTTGAGCCTTCTCCTTCAAGCCGGGCAGAAATATGGTGAAAGCGGCTGCCTCCATCGGGTTCGTACATGCCATTTTTCAATTCAATGCTTCCTTGCAACCGCGGGTCCTGCCAAGTTCCTGTGACTTGCAAATCCAATTGGGTTTGACCGGAGAGGGGAATGGGGTTTTTAAACAGCATTTCCAGGAAAGGCTCTACAGGTCCTTCTGCCTTGATATTTAAAGCAAATTCATTCCCGGTTTCAATCAGTTGAAAGGGGAGTTCCAGCCGGTAAGGCAAATGGCCCTGAATGAAGAGGGGAGAGCGTCCTATCCCATTGAGACGGCTTTCCAAATAAATGGAATTGTCTTTCAATTGCAATTGAATCGATCCATTTCCTGTCAATGGATTCGCACTGATGCCTTCCGGAAGGACAAAACGGGGGAAGTTGACCTTGACTGTTCCTTCAGGTTTTTCCCTGTGTCCTGTAATTCGCCCATTGATGCTGGCTGTTCCTTCAAGGTTCAGGGGATATTTAATTTGGTTCAATGCTAAAGAAGGGGAGGAAAACGCCAAGTCTATTTGATCATTTGCCAAGGAAAAATCTGCATGAATAGCGGTTGTGTCATAGCGCATTTGAATGTTCGGGATTTTAAGAATGCCTTCACGGTAGTTAAGTGTGAAGGGGGCGAGAGATGAAAAGGGGGAGCCGTCAAAGACTCCTTTTGCCTGTAACAAATCAAACTGAATAAAGGGTTCCAATGTTAAAGTTCCAGAAACTAGAAAAGAGAGCTTTTTTTCGTTATCCTTTCCTTCCACTTCGACAAAGTTCTCGTCTTTAAAGTGCATGGAAAGACTCTCAAAAACATGGCCATTGACTGAAAAGCCTTTCAACGAAGCGTGCTCTGCAGCCCATTCCAATTGTTGGTCTCGATACTCGCCCCCAAGTTGGGCGGTAAATTGATGGACAGAAATACCTTCAGCCGCGATATTTTCGCCGGAGGCGGCAAGGTTAAAATATTGGCGGCCAAGCGAGGCGTCCAGTTTCATTTCAAGGTAGGCGGTCCCTTTCATCGGCATCTTGACAGGCAGCGGCAGCTTGTCTAATGACTGCGCCTTGATGCTCAATTCACCCTTCCATAATTGATGATCCAGTAAATAGCTTAAATGGCCATTGAAACTATTTTCAGAAAGCGTGCCTTTAATATCTGTAATATCAATTGTTTGCGGGCCTTGGTCAATCAGGCAGGAGATTTGGCAGGGGAGGTCAAGGAGAGTTGCAGATCCGTTTACTTCCCCTTTCCCATTTTCATAAAGGATTGTAACATTCGCATCCCTCAGCTCTCTTTCTTTAAATACAAGATGAGGGGATTGA